>CBFDDG010000420.1:0-4585 GCA_965603505.1 uncultured Phycisphaerae bacterium
ACGGCGGCGGTGTGGGCGGCGACGAGCATCAGGTAGTCGAGATCGCCGAGCGTGTAATGATCGTGGACCATGGCGTTGTCGACGTAGATGACGCCGTAGCAGCCGGCCGGACCGACGATCGCCGCGATCAACGCCGACCGGATCCGGGCCTTCGACTCCACGTCGGCGGCCACCCGCGGCAGGACCAGCGACTGGCCCCGCTCGACGGCCTGATTGATCTTGTCCGCCAGCGTCAGCTCGCCCACGTCCACCGCCTGGCCGTCCCGCCGCTTACCCGCATGGTAGGTCATGGGGCCGGTGGGCTGCTCCCGCAGGGCACACCATGTGTGGAAGGCGCCAAACTGTTTCAGGCTGACGCCCAGCAACGTCATGAGCAGATCTTCGAGGTTCTTCGACTTGCAGATGGCGTCGCAGGCATGCGAGAAATCGGACAGGCGCTTGGCGGGCAGTCGCATCGCCGGGGCGTGACCGGCGTCCGGCTTCCTCACGACCGTCTCGTGGACCGGCGTCGCCAGACCGGCTTCCAGATTAAGCGTATCCTCAAACTCCGCGCCGTCAGCCGCCTGGGCCGCGTCACCGAGGTTCACCTCGATGGTGAAATCCGTGATCCGAATGGAGTCTCCAGTTTTGATCTCAGCCGTCTGGATGGCCTCGCCGTTGAGGTAGGTCTTATTGGCCGAGCCCGCATCCTGAACGTGCCACTTGCCGTCCCCGTCGCATGCAATCACCGCGTGTTTCTTGGAGACGGTTCGGTCGGGCAGAAAGACGTGACTATCCGCCGCCCTGCCGATCTGGATGGGCCCCTGAGCGAACTGGAATTCCTTCGTGTCCCCATCCTTCTGTTTGAGTACCAGACGCATCGTCAGTACCTCCACTTCCGGGTTCCCATTGGCGATTCCATTATGCCGCCCCCGCGGGCGTTTGTCAAGGACGCAATCCGGAGATTTCGGAAGCATGAACGGGTGTCTACAGGACTGTGCTGGTGGGTCCGGACAATCCCGGCACGGCCCTTATGCGTGTCCGGCATCAGTGCCCGTGCGGCGTCCTGCCAATGCGATGGCGGTATTGGCCCAGGATTACGGCGGCCACGATGACGCAGCCGGTGATCAGCCGTTTGGCGTACTCCTGGGCGCCGACATGGTCCAAGCCGGCCCCGAGAACGGCAATGAGCAAGACCCCGAAAGAGGAGCAAAGACCGAGCCAACACCATGAAGAACCGGCCGTTAGATCACCTTCGCAGCAACGATCAGGCCCAACCCGACAAAGTAGAACACAAACATCAGCGTGAGCAGCTTGTTCGTCTCCGCGGGGGCAGACTTGAATTCCTTCCAGATGAAGACGCCCCAGAGAGCCGCTATCATCGTAGCCCCCTGGCCGAGACCATAGGAAATCGCGGGACCGGCTGTCCCGGCGGCTACATTGTTCACCGACATGCCCACGCCCCAGATCGCGCCGCCAAGGATACCGATCAGATGAAGCCGGGGATTGCCCTTCTTGAAGTAGTCGCCGAAAGGTACGGGTTCACCCGTAAAAGGTTTGGCCATCACAATCGTATTCCATACGAAGCTGGAAAGGAAGACCCCAAGGGAAAAGATGAACACGGCTGCGTAGGGCCCCATCTTTCCTGGCTCCGGATCCATGAAGTCAACGGCCACACCTTTCTGGACCAGGTAGTAGAACAGCCCCATCAAGATGCCGGCAACGATGGAAATGGCAATGCCTTTGGCCGTCGTCTTCTGCTGCCCTGCGGCCAGTCTCTTGTAGGCCAGCGCATCAAGGACAACCGCCACAGCGACACCGGCGACGCCAATGAACAGGAGGACAGGGTTGCCGGCCGGCTTGAGGATGTAGTTGATGATGACCCCTTCGACCAGCGCGATCCCGATACCGATAGGAAAAGCGACGGCCATGCCGGCGATATCAATGGCGGCTACGAGCAGAATATTGGCCAGGTTGAACACCACCCCGCCGACGAAGGCAAAAGCGATTGCCGCGGCCGCGGCCTGCCCAAGATCGGCTGCGAAGGATCGCCCGGTGGAGCCCATGCTCCCCATCGTCAGGGCCGCGAGCAAGGAAAACAACACAACACCGACGCAGTAGTCCCAATAGAAAAGTTGAAATTTCCATTCCTTGCTGGCCAACTTCTGGGTGTTGGCCCATGACCCCCAGCACAGCATAGTGACAAAACACATGGCGACCGCCAGCGGATACGATTGAATAACGACCATCTCTGAGACCTCACTTTCTCCGGACCATCATGTGAAGCACGCGTACGTGCGGCTTACTGACGCACAAAGTCACCGACCTCCTGAAGCGTGGGCATTGAGGGCTGAGCCCCCATTTTGGTGACGGACAGCGCCGCGACCTGATTGGCGAACAGAGCGGCTTCAGAAAGTGACTTGCCCTGGGCCATCCCCACCGCCAGGCTGCCGGTGAAGGCGTCGCCGGCGGCGGTGCTGTCAACCGCTTCCACCTGTCGGGCGGTGACAAATGCGACCTTTTCCTGGTCAACAAGAAGGAAGCCCTGCGCGCCCATGGTCAGAATCACGCTCTTGACACCGGCGCTCAATAACTCTTCCGCCGCCGCACGGGCCGACTGTTCGTCGCGCACCTCAATCCCGGTAAGGATCTGCGCCTCTGTCTCATTGGGCGTCAGAACATCCACGATCTTGAGAAGCTCCGGCGGCAGCCGCTGCGCCGGGGCCGGGTCCAAAACAAAAGGCACTCCGGCGACATTGGCGAGCTGTGCCGCGAACTCGATGGTCTCCAGAGGGACCTCCAATTGCGCCACTACGGCGCCGGAGGAAGCGATATCGGATTCGGCTTGTTTCACGTCCTCGGCAGTCAGTCGGGCGTTGGCGCCGGGGGCCACAACGATCACGTTATTGCCCGCCTCGTCCACCATGATCAAGGCCACGCCCGACGGCGCCTCGGCGCTGAGGGTGACATAGGTCGTGTCCACCCCTTCTTTCTTGAAGTTGTCGAGCGACTGGCGGCCAAAGAGATCATCGCCCAGCTTGGCCACAAGATATACACACGCCTCAAGCTTGGCGGCGGCCACGGCCTGGTTGGCCCCCTTCCCGCCCGGGACCATCAGGAAGTCCCCCCCGAGAATCGTCTCCCCGACGGCCGGAATCCGCGATGACTTGACCACCAAGTCCATATTGGAACTGCCCACGACAACAACCTTCGCATCCTCTTGCATGATCTTGGTCCTCCCGGTGAATCCTCTCGAAGTCAACACGTCTTGAAGCCAGGCGCTAGCGGATCAATCGATCGACGAGCCAATCCTCGTAGCCGTCCAGGTCCTTCCATTCGACGGCGCAGTCGATCATCTTGGCGCCTTCGACAACCTTGGTATGGCCCTTATCCGTGACCTGGATGGGAAGGCGCTTCATCTCGGTCAGATCTTCGCTGATGGCCAGGTAGATCGCAACGGTGTCGAACAGCGTCGTACTGCTGCTGTTGAGCTTCTTGTTGACCAGGCGCTCAAGCTCGGCCTGCCCGAGCTCCTTGTTTCGGCCCCGCAGGCCGCTCCGGTGCCAAACGCGGTAGTTCTGTATCAGGTTGCTGGTAATGTCACTGTTCCGTCGCAGCACCTTCTGATACTTGTCACCGCCGAGGTGGACCAGGCCACAGGTGTCCAACGGCGTGATGGTGACATCCCACGCGGCGGTGAAGGCCCTGCGACAGGCGGCCACGTCAGCCACCACGTTGTACTCCGGATCGGGCTTGTTCTTGCCGCCGTACCCCTTGTAAACGCTGCCGTGCATGCCGATGAAGTCGGCTTTGGCGGCGATGCGAGGCTCGCGTTTCAATGCCTCGCCAATATTCGGCAGCGGCCCCACCGCAATGACCGTGATGCGTCTCGGCGAGCCCAGGATCAGATCGATCATCGCCCGAACGCCGTCTTCGTGGACCGTCCCGGGATAGGAAGCCAGGTCGTACTCTCGGGCCCACTCCGTCTGCCGGTGCGAGCCGTCCCGCTGTCTGACGCCGATGCCTACGGGGATATCGGACCGCCCAACGCGGTGCAGGTATTTGGCCACGACTTTCGCCTTCGCTTCGGTATTGCCCACCGCCGTGGTAATCAGCTTGCAGTCGAGCTCGGGCGACTGGAGCAGCAGCGCCAACGCCCACGTATCGTCGATATCGTCGCAGATATCCGTGTCGAATATAACCGGCTTCGGCCCGGCCCCCACGGCAACGGCGGCGGATATCAGCACGAAGACACCCGCAAGAAAAGCAGATCGGCACATCGTCGGGCCTCCAATTTCCAAAGTTTTTGCCAGCAAATTACCGAATACAGTGTAACGTGACTCGCTTCCAAGACAAGGTAATTTTCCTTTCGACCGGCCGCACCGGCTCCGACGAGGCTTCTGGGCTCACCTCGAATCCGTCATGCGGCCGGGACGCACGTTTGACAAATCCGGCAAAATGGCGATAATGCCACGACCTCTCTAAGAGAGGCTCTCGTTTTGTGATACCGGGTGGAGGTTACAGGGAGTCGACAGATGGATGTGATTCCGGCCATTGACCTACGAGATGGCAAGTGCGTCAGGTTGATCCAGGGTGAATACCACCG
>CBFDDG010000421.1:0-4577 GCA_965603505.1 uncultured Phycisphaerae bacterium
TGTCGGGATGCTTGTCCGCCAAGTCGTTCAACTCGGTGCGGTCGGCCTCCAGGTCGTAGAGTTCCCAGGGGCCGCCATGGGCGGAGACGAGTTTCCACTTGCCCCGGCGCACCGCGCGGTTGCCTTCATGTTCCCAGAAGAGAGCGTCGTGACCCCGGCGGGAGCCGTTGCGGAAGATGGGCAAGAGGCTCTTGCCTTCCAGAGGAGTCACGGCCTTGTCCTTGTGCGTCTTCGGATATTCGGCGCCGGCGGCGTCGAGGCAGGTGGCCATCACGTCGATGATGTGGCCGACCTCGTGCGTGATCTTGCCGCTCTTGATGACCGCCGGCCAGGAGGCGATGAAGGGCGTGGCGATGCCACCCTCGTGGACCCAATGCTTGTATCGGCGGAACGGCGTGTTGCTCGCGTTGGCCCAGGACAGGCCATAGCTCATGTAGGAATCGACGCCGCCCGGCGGCAGCCCGTTCTTACGCCGGTCGAAGCCCGTGGGGCCGCCCTCGGCGCAGCCCCCGTTGTCGGCCAGGAACATCACGAGCGTATTCTCTTCCTGGCCCAATTCTTTGATCTTGTTCAGGACCCGCCCGATGCCGTGGTCCATCCGCTCGATCTGGGCCGCGTAGACCGCCATCTTCAGGTCCATCAGCTCCTTGTCCTTCTCCTCGGCCCACGGCCACGTCGTCGCATCACGCGGCGACATCTTCCACCGGTCGCTGATGAGCCCCATCCGGACCATGCGCGCATATCGTTCCTCGCGAAGCTTGTCCCAACCTTTGCGGTACTTGCCCTTGTACTTGGCGATGTCCTCGGGCCAGGCGTGCAGCGGCCAGTGCGGGGCGGTGTAGGCGAGGTAGAGGAAGAAGGGCCTGTCGTCCCGGCCGTCTTCATCGATGAACTTCACCGCGTGGTCGCTGAAGGCGTCGGTGATATAGAAGCCTTCCTTCGGCGGCTCGTACGGCTGGTCGTCGAGCGCCATCGTGCGCGTGACGCCTTTGGCCTTGGTCTTCGTGATGTCGAAGTAGTTGGCCCCGCCGCTGACCAAGCCGAAGTAGCGGTCGAAGCCTCTGTCGGTGGGCCAGTGCGACCGCTGCTCGCCCACGTGCCACTTGCCCGCCATCAGCGTGCGATAGCCGGCGGGCTTCAGGGCTTCCGCAATCGTCACGCAACGGTCATTGAGATAGCCTTGATAGGGGGGATAGCCCTTGTCCCCCACCATGTGTCCAATGCCCGCCTGGTGTGCGTATAGACCTGTCAGCAACGACGCGCGCGTGGGACAGCAGCGTGCACCGTTGTAGAAATGACTGAATCGCAGGCCGCCTTCCGCCAGGCGGTCCAGGTTCGGCGTGTGCACCTCGCCGCCGTAGCAGCCGATATCCGAATACCCCATGTCGTCGGCCATAATGAGAACGATATTCGGCCGCTCCCCACTGTGCGATTGGGCCCGTACGCCGGTCGCCCACGTCGGGAATATCGACGATGTGCCTGCCGCTGCCGTCAACTGAAGGAACTGGCGTCGATTCATGTTGTCCTCCGAAGAAAGGGAGATGATTCCATTGTCGTATCCATGTCCGGGTCAGACGGGCAGGTTGCACCGTTGCACCCAGGCTTCGTACTGATTGGCAAGCTCTCGGGCCTTTCCCGGATACTTGTCGGCACGGTTGTTTAGCTCGGTCCGGTCGGCTTCCATGTCATAGAGTTCCCAGGGCTTGCCGGGGCCGGGTGTGACGAGTTTCCACTCCGGCGTTCGCACGGCCCGGGCGCCGCTGTTCTTGTTGATCTGCCAGAAAATTGCCTCGGGGTCTTCGCGCCTGTTGCCTTGAAGAACGGGCAGCAGGCTCTTGCCCTCCATCGGCAGGACGTCATGCCCGGCGTACGAAGACGGATAGCCTGCCCCTGCGACGTCCACGAACGTCGCCATGATGTCGATGATGTGGCCCATTTGATGCGTTATGGCTCCGCCCTGCTTGATGACGTTGGGCCAGTACGCGATCAGCGGCGTGGAGATCCCGCCTTCATGGTCCCAGACCTTGTATTTGCGAAACGGTGTGTTGGATGCGTTGGCCCAGGGCGGATCGACGGATCGGTAGGACTCGACCGGACCGGGCAAAATGTCGGGCGTGTAGTTGGCCTTGCCCGCGCAGCCCCCGTTGTCGGAGAGGAACAGCACGAGCGTGTTGTCCTCGACACCCATCTCTTTGATCTTGGCGCCGATGCGCCCGATGTTCCGGTCCATACGGTCGATCATCGCGGCGTACACCGCCATGGTAAGGTCCCACGCGTCCTTGTCCGCGACGTCGTCCCATCGAGGCACGATGTCGTCGCGGGCGGACATCGCCCAGCGCTTGTCGATGAGACCCGCGTCGATCAGACGGTCGTAGCGCCGCCTGCGCAGCTCGTCCCAGCCGAGCATGTACTTGCCGCGATATCGGGCGATGTCTTCGGGCCGGGCGTGAAGCGGATAGTGCGGGGCCGTGTAGCCTACGTAAAGGAAGAACGGCTTGCCTTCGCCCCGGTACTGGTCCAGATACTTGAGCGCATAGTCCGTGAAGGCATCGGTGGTGTAGAAGTCGGGGTCTTGCGGAGCGTACGGCTGGTAGACCTTGTCGTCGACGGCCCAGCGGCGGGGGTAGCCGTAGGTGGTTTTTTTACGCCCGGGCTCGGGCTCACCCGGTCGGCGCGGGCCCGGGTTGAAAAAGTTGCAGCAGCCGTCACAGAGCCCGAAGTATCTGTCGAACCCGCGCTCGACCGGGATCTGCTGCGCGTGCCACTTGCCCGTCATCAAGGTTCGATAGCCCGCTTCCCTGAGCACTTCGGCCAACGTGACGCAGCGCTGCATCACACGGGGCGAATTCCCGTACACGCCGACCTGCTGCGGATACAGGCCACTCAGCAGTGAAGCCCGGGTCGGAACACAGATAGCGTTATTGTAGAACTGTGTGAAGCGCAATCCCCCGGCCGCAAGCGAATCGATATTCGGCGTGCTGATCTCCCCGCCGTAGCAGCCGATATCAGAAAACCCCATATCGTCCGCCATGATCAGAACGATATTCGGCCGCTTATCCGCTCTCGGGGCAGCACCGCCCCGGCCCGCGCTCAAGCACCCGCACAGAGGCGCCGCAATAGCTCCTCCCGCGAGTGCCTTCAGCAACTCCCTGCGTGAAGGTTGTGGATTCATCGTGATCGCCCTGCTACGAGATGAAGACATATTCGGCTTTGTAGTTTATCATTGGTGAAAGAGCCAGTGTCATTGCGAGCGACGCGAAGCAATCTCTCTGGCCGTAAGGTCGAAATTGCCACGGCCCGCTTCGCGGGACTCACAATGACGTTCCATCGTTTCGTCTGTCACCGTTCCAGGCGCCATGCTTACGCTTGCGCAAGTATGTTCCGACGCTCGACCCTACTTGTACATCTCGTCGAAGGACTTCTGCGCGCTGACGACGGCGGCTCGCATCATGTCTTCGGCCTTCGCGGTTTCGCGCTGGGCCAGGACGTTCATGAGCGCTTTCGTGTCCAACTCGCGGGCCGCCTTCTCGCAGGCCTCCCAGCTCAGGACGCTGCGCACGACGCGGTCGATCCCCTGCTCGGCGTTGTCATAGGCGCGGGTCTGCATGTCATGACCCTTCCAGCGATTGTACCCGGTAGCCAAGCCGACCAAAGTAGAAAACTCAGTCGAAGTGTGGTATTATACCAATGTCGGGAGCCCAAGCAAGTTACTTTGTACGTCGATCCGTGAATTCGTAGGGTATGGGCAGAAACCAATGACCTGTAGACACCTGCAAATGGCGGTGTGGCCGTTTCATGCCTGAGCGTTTGGAGACAAGTGAGCATGACCCCTATGGATACCATCAAAGAGAGGCAGATTGAGTACTTTGAGATTCTTTGGCGTGCCTTCCACCGACTGGGTGGCGACCAAGGCAACCTGGTACCTGACAGAGTGCATAGTTTTGTTCTCGACGCCCTTGCATCCTCTAAGCTCGTGATGTTTCGTGGAGCAAGCAAAGTTCCCATCGCGTTGCGCCACATTGAAGCACTCCTCGATGACATACGTGAGTTCTGGCATCAACATGCAGGTCAAATGACAACCGGCATAAGAAGCGTTGAGGGCACTGCGCTGGTTGCCCATTTCGAACCCCTCCACATCGCTAGTGAGATCGCGCCACTGCTCGCCTTCCACAATCACCTCATCATTCCCGATCCATTTTTGATGGCATTGACTTCCACGGGTGTGGATGATCTTCCCAGGAGAGCACCATCCCTTCTTGCTGACCTCTATCTACTCTTGTGCTGGCGACATCTGTTCTGCCCTCAATACGACCAGGTGCCACTCATCCTTTTCCCTGGCCTGGATTTGCGTGAAAAAGAGGGTGTCGCGGATCATGTGGAGTACGTACTGCAGAGAAGACGCCAGTTGCTCTCAGAACTCTTGTCTAGCGAAGTCAAGGATGAAGATGATGTTCTGAGGATAGCCTCGGATTGCCCCGTATCCGTCTTGGTTGGTAATGAAGAGTTAGGCGACGCGGTGAGCATGGGATTGGGCTATGAGGGAGTGATGACCAAGATCAACATGGAACGCAACCTTC
>CBFDDG010000422.1:0-4563 GCA_965603505.1 uncultured Phycisphaerae bacterium
GACAACAGCCACATCGCGATTCCAAGTCGAACCGACGATCGGTCCATCGGATGGAAGCACTACCTTCCCATTCCCGCCGGCGAGGGCGGGCAGACGGCGGTTAAGCCCGACGGGAGCGTGGTCTATGCATGCGATAGGTCCAGGATGCTCCGTTTTGACCGAGAAACCGGGCAGGCTCCACACATCAGCGTTTGGCCTGAGTGGGTGTTCGGAACGCCCGCCAAAGACGTGAAGTACCGTTTCTACTACTCGTTCCCGGTGCTCCTCTCGCCGCACGATCCTGGCGTGCTCTACACCGCCGCCCAGTACGTCTTCCGATCCACGGACGAAGGCCAATCCTGGGACCAGATTAGTTCTGACCTCACGCAGAATCGCCAGGACGTGATGGGCGAAATATCCGGAGGACCCATTAGTTCCAATGCGTCCTCGCTTTTTCACGTGAGTCTCATCCGAACCATTGCCGAGTCTCCCCTCCAAGAGGGTGAGCTCTGGGTGGGCACCGACGACAGTACCATTCAGGTATCGCGAGATGGTGGCGGTAATTGGCTGGACGTCTCTCCTCCGTTTCTCTCGGAGTGGACCACGATCACGGCCATAGACGTGTCTCCTCACCGACCGGGGACGGTCTATATCTCCGGAGAAAGGCACAGGGTGAGCGACTGCACACCGTATCTCTACAAGACCACCGACTACGGAAACACCTGGCAGCGGATCACGAACGGGATTCGGGAAAACGACTACTCATGGGTCATCCGGGAGGATCCGGTCCGGCCGGGTCTTCTCTACGTGGGAACGGAATCCGGCGCGTATGTCTCCTTCGACGCCGGGGGATTTTGGCAGTCCCTACAGCGCAACCTGCCACCGGTGATGGTCATGCACATGGTCGTGAAGGACGACGACCTGGTGGTGGCAACCCATGGGCGGGGCTTTTGGATCATGGACAACATCTCGTCCCTGCGTGCCATCACCCCCGAAGTCGCATCGGCCCCGGTGCATCTGTTTGAAGTAGTCCCCACTCTACGCCAACTTCGGGGAGGAAGCGGGTGGACGGGACCTACGGACGCAGCGAGGAACCCGCCAAGAGGAGTAATGATCGAGTATTACCTGGCGTATGCACCCAACAGTGAGGTGATAATCACTGTCATGGAGGCCGACGGCGAGATCATCCAGCAGTTCTCCAGTGGATCAGATGAAAGTTCCGGCCTCACCACAAGCAAAGGAACGAACCGTTTCTTCTGGGACATGCGATATCCGGGTACCCAAATGCCCCCGGCCGCTGGAGCATTGAACGGTTTCCTGAGCGTCGATTACTCACCGCCCTCACAACCGGTTGCGCCTCCCGGACGATACATCGTCAGACTCTCCGTGGATGGACAGGCTTACGAGCAGCCTTTCGAGATTCGGAAGGATCCGAGAGTAAAGGCCAGCGACGCCGATCTCAGGGCCCAGTTCGAGCTCATGGTGGACATTCGGGATCGGTTTTTGGAAGTGGCCGACGCCGTGATCAGAATCAGAGAAGTCCGAGCCCAGGTTGATGGGCGTCGGGCTGAGCTGTCGGAGGAGTCCAGGGTTGAGGCGGACAGAATCCTCGAGCAACTGAGGGAAATCGAGGGCATTCTCACGATATGGATGGGCTCGCAGACCCACCCCATGATGTGGAGCCCCCCGGGATTGACCGAAAAGCTGAGCTCGCTCTCGGGTGCTGTCGGCGCGGCCGATGCCAAACCCACGAAATCGACGTACGCGGTATTTAAAGATCTCTCGGAACGCTTCGAGGTCCAACGGAAGCGGTTGAACCAGGTCATTGAGGAAGAGGTTGTACCCCTGCTCTCCCGCTGAGGGAGGGAAAGGCAATCACAAGATAGGAGGATAGCTAAATGAGACACTATGCGAAAGTAATAGGACTGTTGGCAGTCATGATGGCGTTTCTTGCAGGCGCGGACTCGGGGATGCGGGCCTTAGCGCAGGATGCTGATGCGCTACGTCATCTCCAGGTCGATGATTACTTTGCACTGAAAAGTGTGGGCAGCCCGCACGTCAGCCCAGACGGCGTCTGGGTCTCCTACACGGTCCGGACCAAAGATCTCGAGAAAAACCGCTCCGAAACGCGGCTCTGGATGATCCCCACCGCTGGCGGCGAGGCAATGCCCATGACCGCTAAGGGCAGCTCTATCTGGAGCCCCAGTTGGAGCCCCGACAGCAAGTACTTGACCTTCATGGCCAGCAGCAGAGGCCAGGGCTCGCAGGTTTTCACGCTGGACCTGCGCGGCGGAGAGCGCGTCCAGATTACCAGTATTAAAGAGGGCGTCGAGGGCTACGAGTGGTCCCCCGGCGGCAAACGACTCGTGCTCCTGATCCGCGATCAGAGCAAGGAGAAATCTGATGGTCCCTGGGTGGTCGACCGCTTGCAGATCAAGGAAGACTACGAGGGATATTTGAATCGCCTGCGCGCCCATCTTTATGTCTATGACCTCGAAACCAAGGCCACTGTGCAGATCACTTCCGGCGACTACGAGGACTACAGTCCGGCCTGGTCTCCGGATGGAAGTCTCATCGCCTTCACCAGCAACCGCACCGAGGAGCCCGACGCTAACTACAACACCGACATCTGGCTGGTGAAGACCGATATCCCCCACGATAAGCAGAAACCGGTCCGGGTCACCTCCAATCCCGGGGCTGATGACGGACCGCTCTGGCACCCCGATGGCGAGAGGCTCGCCTACTCGACGACGACCCGGCCTGAGTTGGCGAACTATGCGCAGTTCCAGGTGGCGATCAACCGTATCGATGAGGACAAGCCAGTGATTCTCACGGAGTCCCTCGACCGAAACGTCTTCGATCCGCTTTTTGCGAAGGACGGAAGCAGCATCTACTTCCAGCTCGAGGATGACGGCATGGTCAATCTGGGTGCTGTGTCGATCGATAACGGCAGCGTGAGTCGCCCAATCTCCGGACGCCGCGCGGTTAGTGGCGTCGCCGAGGGACCCGACGGCACTATCGTCGCCCTCGTCAGCGAGCCTAGGCTTCCGGCCGAACTGTTTGTCCTCGATGCCGGGCCCTCCGACTCCTCGCAGCTACGCCGCCTCACGCACGTCAACGACGCACTACTCAAAACGATCGCTCTCGCGGAGGCGGAAGAGGTGCGCTTTCTGAGCACTGACGGAACAACCGAGATCCAGGCTTTTATCTACAAGCCGCTGTCCTTCGACCCGAAGCACCGCTACCCGACCCTCCTGTGGCTTCACGGCGGGCAGGAGTCGCAGTACGACTATGGTTTCAACTTCCGTGTGCAGCTCTTCGCCGCCAACGGCTACGTGGTCGTGATGCCGAACGTCCGAGGATCCGGAGGCAGGGGGCTCGACTTCGCGCTTTCAAACTGGCAGAACTGGGGTAAATATGACGCCTTAGACGTGCTCGCCGCCACCGACCACGCCGTAAAGCTCGGCTACGTCGACCCTGATCGGCTCGGCATCGGCGGTTGGTCGTACGGAGGATGCCTTACGAACTGGGTGATCACCATCTCGGATCGTTACGCGGGCGCCGTCTCCGGCGCAGGCAACGCACTTTGGATCGCAAACTACGGACACGACCGATACCAGAAGTGGTACGCATTGGAACTCGGCCTACCCTGGGAAAGCCGTGAACGCTGGGAGAAGGCGTCCCCTTTCAACAAGGTCCAAAACATCACCACGCCGACGATCTTTATATGTGGCGAGAAGGATTGGAACGTTCCGGTCCTCAACTCTGAACAGATGTACCAGGCGATGAAGCGCTTGGGCCGCGAAACCCAACTCGTCGTTTACCCTAACGCGCACCACGGCATCAGACGGCATAGCTATCAGAAGGACCTGCTCGATCGCTTTATCGGTTGGTTCGATAAATACGTGAAGGGCTCAAAACCCGGTTCATAGTGCCCTACGAACTGTTGTGTGCACTCTCGAAAAAAGTGAACGAAAGTTTGAGAAGGAAAATTTAATATGACGAAAAGAAGATTCAAGATCCCACACACGCTGGTTATCCTATTCGGGATTGTGATCGTAGCCTGGATTCTCTCATGCCTGCTTCCCGCGGGGTCGTTCGAACGGGTGGAGAATGCCGCCGGACGATCTCAGGTGGTGTCCGGCAGTTTCCAGTTCACCCCGGACGCTCCGGCGTTGTCGCCCCTGGCGATCCTGACAGCCATTCCCAAGGGTTTCAGCGGAGCACACGAGATCATTTTTTTCGTCTTCATCATCGGGGGTGCCTTCGCCGTTCTTCGGGCCACTGGAGCTGTGGATGCCGCTCTGGGAGCCATCCTCAGGCGCTGGGGGGGCCGACCTTTCTGGTTGGTAGCCGGAGGAACTGCCCTGTTCGCTGTTGGATCGTGCACCATCGGATTTGGCGAAGAGTATTTTCCCTTCGTACCCGTCCTCATTATCCTGGTTCTCGCCCTTGGATACGACAGGATCACGGCTGTAGGGATCATCATGGTTGGGTACGGAGTTGGTTATGGCGCGGCCCTCATCAACCCCTTCACCGTTCTTATCGCCCAGGACATCGCGGGACTCCAACCCGCATCGGGGC
>CBFDDG010000423.1:0-4557 GCA_965603505.1 uncultured Phycisphaerae bacterium
CGGTTGCGCTTGCCGATCTCGCATCGGGTCGGTCGATCACTCGTGGCGCAACGCGATGATCGGATCGACCTGGGCGGCGCGCACCGCGGGATAGAGGCCGAAGAGCACGCCGATGGAGACGCTGATGAGCAGAGGCAGTACGACGCCCGCCGGCGTCAGGATCGTCTCCATTCCGGAGAAAGCGGTGATCAGACGTGGAATCACCGCCCCGATGCCGAGACCGATGATGCCACCGATGGTCGAGAGCACCACGGTCTCAATGAGGAACTGACAGATGATCTGGCGGCGTTTCGCGCCGATGGCGCGCCGGATGCCAATTTCGCGAGTGCGTTCGGTCACCGAGGCCAGCATGATGTTCATGATGCCGATGCCGCCGACCAGCAGACTGATGCCGGCGATGGATCCCAGGACGATGTTGAAGCGCCGCTTGGTGGCCTCGGCCTCACGCAGCAGAGCCAGAGGGATGTGTGTGATGTAGTCCTTCTTCGTATGGAATCGCCCGAGCAGGTGCTCGATGGCCCGGGCCACAGCTTCCACGTGCTCGGGGGCGTCGACCTGGGCAATGATCTGGTGCAGTTGCACCTGCTCGGCATCGACTGATCCGGTCCCCATGCGGACATGCAGATCGCCGTAGTAAGACCGAGCCACGCCGATCGGAATGTACACATCGACCTCCTCGTCAGGCAATTGGATGTTCCCGGCCTGGCCTCCGACACTGCGCACGATCCCGACGACCTCAAAAGCGTTCGCCCCGATGCGAATGCTCTGACCGATGGTGCGTTCGGTGGCCAGGAGTTTGCGCGCCCCGAATTCCGTGAGCACGGCCACGGCGCCCATGCGCCTGGTGTCGGAGTCCAGCAGGACCCGTCCGGCCAGGACGTCCCGAGGAACCAAGTCAAACCAGTCCGGCGTCGTGCCCACGACGCGCAACTCGATAGTGCGACCATGCAATGAGGCGTCCTGACGCATGGACTTGACCGGGGCTGTCCGTTCGACAGTCAGGAAGCTGTCGGTGATTCGTGCGTGGTCTGCATAGGTCAGGCCATAGACACTCACGAACGAGGCCATCTGCCCCTTCATTTGCTCGCTGGCGGGTTTCACCGACGAGATGAGTAGATTGGTGCTTCCCAGCTGTTTGATCTGCTCTAAGGCCTCCCTGCTGGCGCCTTCGCCCACGGAAAGCATGGCCACCACGCTGCCCACGCCGAAGACCACGCCCAACACGGTCAGCAGCGACCTGAGCTTGTGCAACCACAGGTTCTCGATGCCCAGCCAGATGTTGCGCGCAAAACGAAAGGTCCTCATGTTGACCTCTCCTTGCCGCGGCCCATTGGGCCGCGTTTGCGATGGTGGACCTGCCGCATGGTCTACTCCATCTCCTCCCATTTCCCCTTGAGGAACTCAGCCCGCTCCTGTACAGACATACTCTTTAGCCGTTCCTTCTCCTCGTCCGACAGGCTGTCCATCAGCTTCTGCATCTTCTGTTGCGCTTCCTTGATTTCCTCGGGGGATGGCTGGCGCATCTTCGCCGGGGCCTGCCCCTGCGCTGCGGCCGGCTGGCCGGAGGGCGTAGGGGACGCCGCTGCCGCGTTCTCGAGCTGATCGCGGATCTTACGTTTCATATCGTCGGATGATTCCGCCGCGGCGTTCGGTTCCGAATCCTCGGGTTCCTCCGCGGGTGCGGCCTCGACCGAAGCCTCATCCAGCGGTGGGGCCAGCAAAACCACTTCGCCTTCGTCCAGCCCCTGCTCAATGCAGATCATGCGATTGCTGTCCAGGCCCGTCTTGACTTTGCGCGCCACGGCAATGCCGTCCTCCAGCACGTAGACCGTGGGCTCGCCTCCCACGTTGAGGACCGCCTGGAGCGGGACATAGACCGCGTCTTCGTGCTGCGCGATGACGATCTCGGCCTTGCAACTCATGCCGCTGCGCAACATGCTGCTGTCGGCGTCCAGGTCGATCTCCGACTTGTAGAGCTTCACGTCGGCCAGCCAGGGCATGCCGGCATTCGGCAATGGGGCGATGGTCCGGACCTTTCCGAAGAACCGCTCACCAGGCAAGGCGTCCAAGGTCACGATCGTGGGCAGTCCGGCCCGGACTTTGCGCAGGTTGGCCTCGTGCACGTCCACCTCGGCCAGGACCGATTGGGTCTGAGGCAGATGGATGAGCTCCTGGCGTTCGTGCACCTGCACTCCCTCGTCCAGGGCCTCCCGACCCATGTTAAAGACGTTGCGATCTGCGCTGGTGGCGTAGATCACGAGTCCGTCGCTCGGGGCGATGATCCGGCATTTGCGGATCTGATCCTCGGCCTTCTCTTGTTTTCCCACTTGGCGCTTGTGCTCGGCCTCCCTGGCCTTGAGCCTGGCCTCGGCCCGCGTGTTGTTGGCTCGGGCCTGGCCCACCGTGCGTTCCAGGGCCATCTTGGCCTGGTCCACCTCGCTCTTCAGCTCGGCGATCCGGCGTTCGTACGTGTACTTGCCGAGGATCATGAGATCGTTCTGGGACCGCTCCAACTCCAACTCGGCGTGTTTGACCGTAAGCTGGTCAGCCAGATACTCGTTGGCCGAGATGTACCGCTCCTCATACAGCCGGGTGGACCAGTCGTTCGAATCGCGTGCGCGGATCAGCTCCTCACTGCGCAGACTGATGGTCGCCTCCATCTGTTTGACCTCGCTGTCGTAGAGCCCATTGGGCTCGGTGTACTGCTGCAGGTCCTGCTCAGCGAACTGCAGCGTCAGCTCGGCCTTGGCCACGTCGCTCGCGCCCTGGTTCTTCACCACCGCCACGTTCTCCTGGGCCTCCACCAGATCGGCGGTGGCATTCTGGACCTGGATCTCCTGATCGACGAGGGCGTCCTTGAGCTTGCTCGAGTCCAGCTCGACCAACAGTTCCCCCTCCTTGACGTGGGCGCCTTCGTCCACGAGGAAGATGACGGCGGTCCGCCCCTCCACCTCATTCTTGATGACGATCTGGTCCTTGGCCCTGACGGTGCCTGACTCGAGCACGCTGATGGTCAGGGGACCGCGCAGGGTGGTGAAGGTCGCCAGATCGTCCGGGGATTCGCGACCGCCTTTGACGTCCCTGAGCCAAAGGGCCACTACTACGGCAACGACGACCACGCCGGCCGCACCCACCATCTTGATTGCCCCGGCACCAATGCGTCGCCTCTGCAAATCGCTCTCAGACATGATCGGTTACCTCTTATCCGCCTGTTTGATCCGAGCTCTTCCGTGTACACTTCACTGAAACACTCATACACACTTGACGCCCCATAATACCAAAATCTCATCAAGATTGCAGCAATTCTCTCGTGGGGTGCAAATATTGTCCCGCCGTAAGTGTATCTGACTACTGGACTTGCATTACTGCCGGACGAGAGCACTTGCCTGCCGTCCGTCGCTCCATTTGGCGTTCGGTCATCTTCGCGGGATCATCAACCAACGTGGCCAGAAGACGGGCGTCGTGGATGCCGGTCCGCCAGAGTTCTGCGGCAAGCCTGTGGTCCTTACCGATCTTTTTGGCGAGCGTACGGAGCTTCGGCGCCGAAACACCCCAGATGTCGGGCACGTTGATGCCGAATCGGGCCATCCCAGCCACCGCCTGCGGGTCGGCCTCGGATTTGAGCCTGGTCAGAACTTGCCCGCATGTGTCTCCGGCGGCCATCGTTCTTCACCTGTGATGCGACGTGCTCACTGAGAAAGCAAGGGTCAGTGCGCTTTGAGTGACTCGCGCAGATCTCTGATGTCGTCTCGTAGCTTCTCCGTTTCCTTCCGGACTTGTCTTCCCAGGGAAACGTTGGTCGAGATCACGACGACATAAAGACCGATGACCAGTCCCGCGGATAAGACACGGGCGTCGCCTCTGGCGGCGCCCACGATGACAGCGACGATCATTGCTATTGCCAGGATGGGCACAACGACATACGCCAGGACCTCTCTGTTCATCTGCGTTCTCCCATGGATTCGAGCCACGATCGTTCCTGCGTTCCGTCCTTGCCTGAGATAGTCCCGGCAAAGTACCGGACCAACTCTTACCGGCGTTCCTGTCCCCGTCGCCTCGGGGCCCGTACCCCACCTACCTGGGCAACGAGGCAGACACGTCTGAAGCGAGTGCGGCAACTTCGCCGTCACTGAGGGCGTAACTGTAGACGCGGACATCGTCAATCCGTCCGCTCCAATCGCGCCCCGGTTTGCCCGCGTTCGCTCCAATGAACACGTTGGAGTTGTTGATCCCGATTGAGCCCGCGGTCTCTGCGGCCATGTCGAGCCTGCCATCCACGTACAGACACAGACGCGCGCCGTCGAACGTTCCGGCGACGTGATGCCAGCGCCCATCGTTCACGCCTACGGTCCCGAAGAGGCTTCCCACCAGCGCTCCGGGTACGGGCAGACCGGTGCAGGCGAACTCGATAGCGTTGCTGCCCCCGTTGCGCTGCAGGCGCCAAGAGGTGTCGCCCTTGGCCACGATGGCTTGCCAGTCTTTGTCGAAAGCGTTGACCTTGATCCAGGCGGCGATGGTAACTGGACCGGTGATGTCGAAGCTCGGATCATTGCCCAG
>CBFDDG010000424.1:0-4550 GCA_965603505.1 uncultured Phycisphaerae bacterium
CTGAAAGGCGTTCTTCACGGGAAAACCGGGCCCCGCCCGCCCGGCTGCGTAGACGAATCCCTCGGCATCCACCTCCGCCGCATAGGCGCGGTCGTAGCCGGGCCCGCCGATCAGCGTAGACCAGAGCAGCCGTCCATCGGGCGCGAACTTCACCACGAATACGTCGCACGGCCCGAAGTTCTGCGTCCCGCCCGTGCTGAGTGTCCGCGAGTACACTCCGGCCGTCGTCGGGAAATCCGCCGAGGCCGTCCCGCCCACGACGTAGATATTGCCGTCCTTGTCGGCCGCCACGTCCCGCGCATGCTCCCACTGCCCCCCGCCGAAGTACGTGGAAAACGCCAAATCGTACGAATCCCCTGCAAATACCGGGGAAATCCACGCCAGCAACAGGAGAATCACGGGCCGGTACTGAAACTGTCGGCTTGAGCGGATGTGCTCTTCGCGCGGAGTGTTAGGCATGGGTGATTGTACCATTCGAGGAACCTCCAAGGCCGTCGCTGATTGCAGCAGGCGAAACACCCTTCTCCAGTCGGACGATCTTATTCAAACGAGATGCCCGATCCTTCTTCTCTGTTCCCTGGATATCATACACCCCAGGGGCCGCGGACTCAAAGAAAACTCGGTTAGATCGGCAGTTATAGCCCGTCCCATGATCGCATCAATGATTTTGCGAAAAAACGTGTAACGTGGCCGACTGGTTCGGGACTATGCGTAGTGGCGCCACTGACTTGATACAGCGTCGAATCGTGCGCTACAGAAGGAATCATGCCGGCGCGTCTGGTTCTCGGCGTGCCGCGCAAATGGGTACGAGAACGGAAATGTTGCGGAGGTGAGCTTATGCACAGGGCAATTCTGGTTCTTTTGTGTTTTGGTCTCGTGACGCCGGCTGGGGCCCTGGAACGTCTGGTGCCGGGCCAGTACACGAGCATACAGCAGGCAATCGATGCGTCTCAAGATGGCGATGTCGTCATCGTCGAACCCGGGACTTACTACGAGACCATTCGATTTCGGGGCAAGGCCATCACCGTCCGGGCCAGCGACTTGAGCAGTTGGCGGGCCGTGCAGAAGACGGAAATTAAGGGGTGGAAGACCGAGTCCAGTTGCGTCGTGTTCGACCAGGGTGAAACGAACGCGAGCATTCTTGATGGATTCATGTTGTGGGCGGGGCGGGGAAGCGTGGTCGACTCAAGTTTTCGCGCCGGTGGAGTCATCCTTTGCGTGAACAGCTCCCCAACGATCCGGCGCTGTTTCATCACCCACGGCTACGCATCCTATGGCGGCGGCATAGCGATGCTCGGCACATGCCATGCCCGCGTCACAAATTGCTTCATCACGAATAACTGGGCCGCGAAACTTGGAGGAGGCATCCTCATCCGCCGGGAGCTCACGACCCCTGTGGGAGGACCGCCGGCTGGCCGGGTTCCTGTGAGCGCCGCCGGCGAGGTCTTCCTTGGCGATGAGTCCACAAGCGATATTCTCGCAGCGGACAGTAGCCCGGCGATCATCAACTGCACCATTGCCGACAATATGGTGGACGACTACGGGGCGGCTCCGTACAGATACGATGTGGACTGCTGGGATACAGAGCCAGTTCTCTTGAACACGATCATATATGGCCTTGGCCCCAGCCTCCTGATTGCCGATCTCTCTTGCGTCTCCCACTGTTGCATCCGAGAGATGCACCTCTTTCAAGGTGACTATGAGAGCTCCACGGCCATTGTCGACGTCGCCGAAATGGTGGGCAGTTTTGGCGGCGCGCCGGGTTTCGTGAAGATGCCTGCCGTTTCCCTGATGGACGAGCTGTACGGCGATGAATACCACCTGGATGTGACTTCACCATGTGCCAATGCCGGCAGCGCTGCGGCTTTGGAGTTCGTGCAGCGCGACATCGATGGGGAGCCGAGGCTCATGGGCGCCCGGATCGACATTGGAGCTGACGAGGTCCGACCGATGTTGGTGGTCACAACGCCCTGGTATGATGACGTCTGGGTGTCGGGAAGTGTCCGGAACATCCTTTGGAAGAGTTATCTTTATGACGGGACGATCGATCTTCATTTCAATGCGGGCGACGGCACTTGGCGCACGATCGCAAGCGACCTACCGAACACGGGCAGCTATGCATGGGAGGTGCCCGCTGCTGTGGATTCGAACACATGCATGATGGCGATCTCATCGCACGAGCCGGAGCCGACGATTCTGCGAATCGACTGCGACCGATTCACAATCCATCCGGATTGGGCCGGACCCGAGGTCGATTCGGCCTGGCCCTCGCTCGGCGGTGGGTTCCGCAGGTCCGGGCTGAGCGAGTTTCAGGGGCCGGACTGCGGACGTGTCGAATGGGAGTTCGAAACCACAGGAGCGTCTCTCGCGAGCATCACGATAGGTTTCGACGAGAGGGTGCACATCGCCTGTGAAGATGGCAAGCTCTACACGCTCGATGCCAGCGGCCGGCCCTTGTGGACCTTCGCGATGGCCTCGGCGGCTCTGAGCAGTCCGACGATTGGTCCCGACGGCAGCGTGTTCGTCGGCACGGAGGACGGGACGCTCTACGCCATCGACGTGAGTGGGCAAACCCGCTGGACCTATCGCACGGGTGACGCCATCTACTCCTCGCCGGCGGTGGGCGCAAATGGCGACGTCTACGTTGGATCCACGGACGGCACGATCTACGCGTTGGTAAGCAACGGCAGTGAGCTGTGGCGGTTCGGCACGAAAGGCCCCGGCCCTCGTCTAAAGGGAGCCGTGTTCGCCTCCCCGAGCATTGGGATTGACGGTAGCGTGTACGTTGCCGGCTTCTACGACCCGAACCTCTACGCTCTCGATCCCGCCGACGGGAGCGTCAAGTGGATTTGCAGGTTCGGGCAATCATCCGGGCAATCGCAACTCACGCCCTGGCCTTTTGCCTCCCCGGTCGTGGCGGAAGATGGAACGGTCTACCAGGTGCTGCTCCACGATACGCATTTGTACGCCATTGAGCCCCAAGACGGCACCATTCGATGGTCCACCGATCTGACGGATCCATGCTCGACCGCGTGGCCGGCCCAGGGACCCAAGCGAAACGGCGACGGCTGGTCCGAGCCTGCTCTGGGACCCGATGGGACGATCTACGTGAGTACGAACGATCCATGCTTGCGGGCCATCGATCCAAACGGCCGCTTCAAGTGGATCGTGCCGCTGGGTGGCGTCGGCGCCTATACGCTGACCGTGGACAAACGTGGCTATGTCTACGCCGCCGGCGAGGATGGCGTCATCTATGTTGTTCGTCCCGATGGTCTGCTACTAACCTGGATTCCTGTCGGCGGCTCGCCGACGTTCCCGGTCATAGCTGCCGAGGACGTCCTGATTGTCCCGGATTCAACGGACTACTCGCTATTGATCACGGACGTGAAGAACACGGTATTGGCCATCTCATGCCCATGGAGTCAGTTATGAAACGTCACACAAGCATAAGCAGATACGAGGTCGTGATTGTTGTCTTGTGCATCGTATTCTTGTTGACCAGCCTTGGAAGCGTCGGCAGCGTTGGTCGCACGAGAGCGAAGGATTTCCTCTGTCGCTCGCACCTGCAACAATGGGCTTCGATATTCGACTCGTCCACACAGGATAACGACGGCCTCTTCTTCGCGATGGAAAGCAGCGACGCCGGACAACGGTGGATTGAGCCGTTGCGGCCTTATTACGAGGATGCCGGTCTGCTCGCCTGCCCGGCGGCGATGGATTCGTCGCCTGATGTCGAGGCAACACACCGAGCTTGGAGAGGTGGACCATACACTGGGAGCTATGGCCTGAATGGATGGGTGGGTCTTGGCGGGCGGGATGTAGTCGGCGGTAGGGACGCACGCGTCTATGATCGTTGGCAAACGCCGCACGTCTGGGGAGCCGCCACCGTCCCTGTGCTCGGGGATATGTTCTGGGCCGATGCTTGGCCAGAGGCGATCGATTATCCGCCAGCGACTGAACAGTCTTTGAGTGTGCCGACCACTCAAGAGATGCAATTAGTCTGCGTGAACAGGCACGCCGGGTCCATTAACCTCCTTTTTGCAGATGGGTCGGTCCGCAGAGTGGGGCTGAAGGAGATTTGGGCGTTGTGGTGGTACAGGACGTACGATACGGCAGGTCCTTGGACCCGGGCAGGCGGCGTATGGCCTACGGACTGGCCCGAGTGGATGCGAGAGTTCAAGGACTTCTGAGCCTCACGTCTTCAGGCCGGAGAGGTCGGGTTCGAGGCGGCGGTTTTCGCGGAGGACCTCGTCGAGGGTGAGCTTCATGCGCCGGCGGGCGGCCTCGCGGCCAAGGATCGTGGCGAGGGTCGCGTTGATGCTGGGTTCGATCGTCGAGTTTTCGTAGACCCCGGCTGTCACGCATTTGTGGAAGGTGGCGATGTTGCGCTCGGCGCCGCGCGGGTAGAGATCGACCACGTCGCCGCCGCGGTAGCCGGTGCGGTTGCCGAGGATGCGGACGCGTGAGGTGTAGCCGGTTTCGAGGTAGCCGTCCCGGCCCTGGGCGAGGCAGTCGCAGCGGAACTCGGAGCGGTTCTTGAGGTGCTCGCC
>CBFDDG010000425.1:0-4531 GCA_965603505.1 uncultured Phycisphaerae bacterium
TGTATTTCTTCGAGAAGGAGCTTTACGCCAACCCCGACCAGGACCTCAACAAGCTCTGGTGGGATATGGTCGAAAAGTACCAGCTCGTGAATCGTCCTCCCGACCGCAACCAGCCGGACTGGGCCGCGAAGATTCACTTCACGGCCGCTCCGTGTTACTACCACAACTACATGCTGGGCGAGCTGTTCGCTTCGCAATTGCACCACCACATCGTGAACCAAGTGCTCGCCCTCAAGTCGGATGAGGATGTCAGCTACGTCGGCCAGGAGAAGGCCGGTCGTTTCCTGAAGGAGAAGGTCTTCGCGGCCGGTGACCTGTATCCATGGAATGAAATGATTGAGCGTGCCACCGGCGAGCCACTGACCGCCCGGTACTTCGCGGAGCAGTTCGTGAAGTAGCTGTCTGCAAGTCGATTCTGGGGAGACACGGATGAACGACACCAACAACGCACCGCAGGAACTCACGATCAAGGTCCTTTTCTTCGGCGTGCTGCTGTCAGTGATCCTCTCGGCGGCGAACGCCTACCTGGGACTGTTTGCGGGGATGACGGTCTCGGCCGCCATCCCGGCCGCGGTGATCGCACTGGGAATCATGCGGTTCTTCCGAGGCAGCAGCATCCAGGAATGCAACTTGATCGGCACGTGCGCGTCGGCGGGGGAATCGCTCGCCGCCGGGGTGATCTTCACCCTCCCGGCTCTCCTGCTGCTCGGTTTCTGGGAACAGTTCAACTACTTCTGGGTTGCCGTCATCGCCGGCTTTGGCGGTCTTCTCGGCGTGCTGTTCACCATCCCGCTGCGACGCGCCCTGATCATCGAACAGAAGCTCCAATTCCCCGAGGGCGTCGCGACGGCCAAGGTGCTGGAAACCGGACGCACGGACGCCTCGGGAATCTGGTACATCGTCAAAGCGGCCGTGGCGGGCGGACTGTTCAAGGTCGGCGCCAACGCCGTCGGCTTCTGGCCCGAGGTCATGCAAGGAGCCGTCCGTGCGAAAGGCTCCATCGCGTACTTCGGATCGAACCTCAGTCCCGCGCTGCTGTCGGTCGGTTACATCGTCGGGTTGAACATCGCCATGCTGATCTTCATCGGCGGCGCCGCCAACTGGCTCGTGACGATTCCAATCGTCGCCGCCCAGGATGAGTGGCCTGCGTACCAGCTCGAAAGTGAGGCGGAGAATCCGGATGGCTGGAACGTGTTTACCCTGGCCTACGAAGGGATTGATCCGAATGCCCAGAAAGTCGAGATGGAAGCGGCCCAGGAGCGCAATGCAAAGATCGAGGCCAAGCTTGGCACCTCGGTCGAAGCACTCGAGTACGCAGGAAGAATCTGGTCCGAACGAACGCGCTACATCGGCGTGGGCGGGATGTTAATCGGTGGCTTATGGACCATCTTTCACATGCGAAAATCGCTGGTCAGCGGAGTGGCCAGCGGCCTGAAGGCCTATCGGCAAATCCGGGACGGCCAGGCCGACATTGAGCGGACGGAAAAGGACCTTCCGATGCACTGGATTATCTTCCTGATCATCGGCTCCGTCGTCCCACTGTTTCTGGTCTACCAGCATTTCGTCCAGCAAATCCCGATTTCACTGGTGATGGCCCTTGTGATGCTGGTCACCGGCTTTCTCTTTGCGGCGGTCGCCGGGTACATGGCCGGCCTGGTGGGCTCGTCGAACAACCCGATTTCCGGGGTGACCATCTCGACCGTGTTGGTTTCAGCGTTGCTTCTGTGTCTGCTGATGGGAGTGATGGAAATCGGCGGGCCGAAGGAACTGGGTTTGTGGGCGTGGTGCAAGGCGGTTTTCGCGGCGGGCATGCGCGTGGGGGCCGAGAAGGGTCCGGCCGCGGCGGTCATCATCGGCGCCGTGGTCTGCTGCGCCGCCGCGATTGCCGGCGATGTCATGCAGGACCTCAAGTGCGGCCGGCTCGTCAGAACCACTCCGTGGAAGCAGCAGTTGATGGAAATGTTGGGCACGGCTTCGGCCGCCCTCATCATTGGGCCGGTTCTGATTCTTCTGCAGAACGCCTACGGATTTGCCGGTATGGAGGGAGCGGGGCCCAAGGCCCTGTCCTCGCCGCAGGCCAACCTCATGGCATCCGTGGCCAAGGGAGTCTTTCAGGGGGGGCTGCCCTGGATGTATTTCGGCATCGGGATGGCCGTCGCGGTGGTGATCATCGCGCTGGACGTGTACCTGCAGGCCCGGAAGTATCCATTCCGGACGCCGGTGCTGGCGGTCGCGATCGGGTTCTATCTGCCGTTCCAACTGTCGGTGCCGATCTTCATCGGCGGCCTCGTCAGTCTGGCGGTCAAACACTATCACAGAATCCGTCGCAGTGAGACGCAGGAGGTGGAGGCCTCGGACCGCCGGGGCCTGCTTATGGCTTCCGGCCTCATCACCGGCGAAGCGCTGATGGGAATCCTTGTGGCCATTCCCATCGTTGCGCTCAAACAGATCGACATCGAACTGCCGATCATCGAGCACTTCACCGGGCGCACCATGCCCTTCGGTGGCATTGTCGGCGTCGTGCTCCTGGCCTTTGTCACGCTCTGGCTCTACCTGACCACGATCAGAAGCAGACAGAACTGAGCGACTATAACGAGAGGATTCAGCAAAATGACAGACCGAGTGGAAGCGTACATAGACGCGAATCAGGAACGCTTCATTGAGGAGCTCAAGCAGTGGATGCGATTCCCCTCCATTAGTGCCCAGCGTGCGCACGACAAGGATACCCGGGCGTGCGCCGAGTGGCTGGTGGAGCATTTCCGGAAGCTGGGCCTGGAGGCTCAACTCATTGATGTCGGTGGCCAGCCGATTGTCCGCGCGGGTGCGAAGGGCAAGAAGCCGCGGCGCGTGCTCGTCTATGGGCACTACGACGTGCAGCCCGAGGACCCGCTGGACGAATGGAAGACGCCGCCGTTTGAGCCGACGATCCGCGACGGCATCCTGTACGGCCGCGGGGCGACGGACGACAAGGGCCAGGTCTTCGCCCATGTCAAAGCCGTCGAGAGCTTGCTCCAGACCGAGGGCGAACTCCCCTGCGAGGTGATCTTTTTGCTCGAAGGCGAAGAGGAGTCCGGCGGCGATGCCCTGCCCCGTTACATCAAGCAGGCGCAGGAGGAGTTGAAGTGCGACGCCGTGATCGTTTCGGACAGCACGATGTACGACGCGGACACGCCGGCCATAACGAACGGCCTGCGCGGCATCTTCGCATTCGAGTTCACCGTGAAGGGACCAAACAGCGACGTCCATTCCGGCGCCTACGGCGGCGCCGTGGCCAATCCGGCTATGGTCCTGGCCCAGATGCTGGCCGCCTGCGTATCGCCGGACGGCAAAATCCTGGTCCCGCATTTTTATGATGATGTGGCGCCGCTGGAAGATTGGGAGCGTGAGAACTTCCGCAAACTCGCCTTCAACGATAAGGCCCTGGCCCGGGAGTTGAACGTCCCGCGCCTGCACGGCGAAGCCGGCTACAATACGTTGGAGCGGCTCTGGGCCCGTCCCACGTTCGAGGTCAACGGAATCTTCGGTGGCTACCAGGGGCCACGGTCCAAGACGATCATCCCGGCCAGCGCCACGGTCAAAATCAGCATCCGACTCGTGCCGCACCAGGACCCGGCGAAGCTTCACGACCTGGTTTTCGAGCACGTTCGCGCCGTCTGCCCGGACACGGTCCGCCTGGAGATCTCCGCTTTGGCGATGAGCCCGCCGGTGCTGTTCGATGTGAACACGCCCGCCATCCGCGCCGCCCAGGAGGCCCTTCGCAAAGGCTTCGGCCACGAGACCGCGTTCATTCGCTGCGGCGGGTCGATCCCGGTGGTGAGCACCTTCGTCGAGCAGTTGGGCTGTCCCGTTATCCTCATGGGCTTCGGCCTCGACAGCGACCGCCCGCACGGTCCCAACGAGCACTTCAGTCTCGACAGCTTCCTCCGGGGGACCAAAGCCGCCGCCCACCTGCTCCGCACGATCTGAGGGCGGGACGTGATCCTTGGTGCTGTCCTTCTCCTGGCGGTTGCCTACTGGCCCCACCGCACCGCTTGAGGCGCGCCGCGATCAGCGCAGCGTGACGCGCGGGAGGCATGAGACTCGCGAGAGGAGGACTATCATAGCTTTCGCAGGTGATAGCTGTGGGTCACGAGCCATCAATATGGCGATGAGGTACCGGCCTATTTGAAGTCTTTGCCGGCGATGAGGACGACGTATTCGCCTTTGGGGTTCTCTTCGAGGTCGTCGAGGAGCTCGGAGAGGCGGCCGCGGCGGATGGTCTCGTGGATCTTGGTCAGCTCCTTGGCGATGGCCGCGTAGCGATTGCCGAAGACTTCCAGAGCGTCCAGCAGCAGCTTCTGCAGCCGGAAGGGGCTTTCGTAATAGATGAGCGTGTACGGGGACTCCTTGTCGGCTTCGAGGTAGTGGCGTCGCTTGCCCGGCTTGCTCGGGGGAAAGCCTCGGAAGGTGAAGCTATGCACCGGCATGCCGGAGAGGACCAGGGCCGTGACAAACGCGGCCGGACCCGGGATCGTCGTCACTTCGATGCCCG
>CBFDDG010000426.1:0-4515 GCA_965603505.1 uncultured Phycisphaerae bacterium
TTCCTCCACCCGTCCAGGCTCTTGCCGTCGAACAGGCTGATCCAGCCGTCGCCATCGATTTGTGCAGTTGCGGGGACCGCCAGACCAAGCACGATCAATCCCGCCCAAACCCTCAACGCCCCTGCCCACGTCATTGCACAATCTCCTTCCATCATCATGAGAGAACCGGGCCCGCGGACCCCGACTCCGGCGAGTCCAAGAAGCATCCACGGGGCCAGCCGCCATGAAACCACATCCGGGCCAACTACGCAACCCGCGCGCAGACACCAAGCCTGTTGAGCCTCAGCCGACTACGTGAAGACGTGCGGAATGCTCGAACCGAATGCATACGACAGTGTGTGTGCAGAAGTGATTTCTCCGTGGCGGATGGCCCTCGAATCACGGTATAATCGGTCCGCGTGCGGATGGCGGCCTACTGTGCCCTGACGCCACAAGTGGGACGATCCTTTGAATTTGCCCTGGAACGAAGCAGGCGAATCGCGATGGCTGGAGAAATCAACGGCAGAATCGAGCAGCTCAGGCGGCAGATACGGGGGCACGATCACCTGTACTACGTCCTGCACCAGCCCGAGATCACGGACCGGCAGTACGATGAGCTCTTTGCCGAGCTGAAGATCCTGGAGGCGGAGCATCCGGAGTTGGTGACGCCGGACTCGCCCACCCAGCGCGTGGCGGGCCGGCCCCTGGAGGGTTTTGCGACCGTCCGGCACGCCATGCCCATGCTGAGCGTTGACAATACGTACAACGCCGATGAACTGAAGGCGTTCGACCAGCGGGTCCGCAAGCAATTAGGCGAGGCCGACTATGACTACGTCGTGGAGCACAAGATCGACGGCTTGGCCGTCAGCCTGAGGTACGAGAACGGCGTTCTGGTGACCGGCGCCACCCGGGGCGACGGCGAGGTCGGAGACGACGTGACGGCCAATATCCGGACCATCCGGGCGATCCCGCTATCGCTCATCAAGGACGGCCGGATCCCGGCTGTCCTCGAAGTGCGGGGAGAGGTCTACATGCCCACGCGATCCTTCGCCGAGCTGAACGAGGCCCGGGCCGAGGCGGGGGAGCCGGCCTTTGCCAACCCGCGTAACGCGGCGGCCGGCTCGCTGAAACTGCTCGATGCGCGGATCACGGCTACTCGGAATCTGGCGTTCTTCGCCTATTCCATCGGCGAGGTCTCCGAGCCGCCGGCAGCGGACCACTGGCACACCCTGCAACGGTTCAGGAAGCTCGGCCTGCCCGTCAATCCGCACGTGAAGAAGGCGGCGGATATCGATGAGGTCATCGACATCTGCCTGAGCTGGGGCGACCGGCGGTTGAAGCTCGATTATCAGATTGACGGAATGGTCATCAAGATCAATCGGTACGACCAGCGAGACAGCCTCGGGGCAACGGGGCGGGCGCCGCGGTGGTGCATCTCGTACAAATTCCCGGCCGAGCGGGCCGAGACCGTCGTGGAATCCATCGCCGTCCAGGTGGGCAAGACCGGGGCCTTGACGCCCGTCGCGAATCTGCGGCCCGTGCAGCTCGCGGGGACCACGGTCAAACGCGCCAGCCTGCACAACTTCGACGAAATGCAGCGGCTGGACGTTCGGCCGGGCGATACCGTGTCCATCGAAAAGGCGGGCGAGATCATCCCGCAGGTCGTTGAGGTCAAGAAGGCGTTTCGGCCCAAGGGGGCCAAGCCTTTCCCGGTGCCGAAGAAATGCCCGAATTGCGGCTCCGATGTGGTCAGGGATGAAGCGTACGTATACGTTCGCTGCCCGAACCCGAATTGCCTCGGACAACTGAAGGAGCGGCTGCGCTACTTCGCCGGGCGGGACCAGATGGATATCGAGCATCTCGGGATCGCCCTGGTCGAGCAGTTGATTGAAAGCGGGCTGGTGAAGACGTTTGCCGATCTCTATCGGCTCAGGAAGGAGGACCTGCTGGGACTCGAACGGATGGGTGAAAGAAGCGCGCAGAATGTGCTGGATGCGATCGAGGCGAGCAAGACCCGGCCGCTGTGGCGATTCATCGCGGCCCTCGGCATCCGGCACGTCGGCGGACAGTCGGCACAAATCCTGGCCGAACACTTGGGCTCACTCGACGCGATCATGAGCGCGAGCCAGAACGAATTGGAGGCGGTCGAGCAGGTCGGCCCCATCATGGCCGAGAGCGTGTACCAGTACTTCCGCACCCCCCGGGACCGGGGCGTGATCGAGGATCTGCTGAACGCGGATGTCCGGCCGCAGCCGTCCGCGCCAAAGAAGCGTGCCGGCGTGCTGGAGGGCAAGACCATCGTCGTTACGGGCACGCTGAAGGAATTCACGCGCCAGCAGGCGGAGCAGGCGATCCGGGAGGCAGGCGGCAAGGCTTCGGGCAGCGTGAGCAAGAAGACCGATTTTGTTTTGGCCGGTGAAGATGCCGGCAGTAAGCTGGAGAAGGCGCGAAAGCTCGGTGTGCAAATCATTGATGAAGAGCAGTTTCTGGCAATACTGGGAAGGAAGGTGAAGTGACGTGAACGTGCAGGACGAGAAATTCATGCGGTCGGCCCTGAAGCTGGCGGAGAAGGGGATTGGCTCGGTGGAGCCCAACCCGGCAGTCGGGTGTCTGATTGTCAAGGCCGGGCAAGTGATCGGCAAGGGCTATCACAAGAAATTCGGTGGGCCCCACGCGGAGATCAACGCGATTGAGGACTGCCAAACGCTCGGCGTCAAGCCCGAAGGCGGGACCATGTACGTTACGCTCGAGCCGTGCTGCCACGAGGGCAAGACGGGCCCGTGCACGCAGGCCATCATCGACGCCGGACTTGCACGGGTCGTCGTCGCGACGGGCGACCCCTCCGGCCACGCCTGTGGCCTGGGACTGGAGCAGTTGCGGCAGGCCGGGATCGACGTGGAGGTGGGGCTTTGCGAAGAGGAGGCCAAACGGCTCAATGCGCCATTCCTCAAGTACGTTACGACCGGCAGACCGTGGGTCGCGCTGAAATGGGCCCAAAGCCTGGACGGCAAACTGGCCTATGCCGATCCATCGGCAGAACACCGTTGGATTACGAATGAGGCCAGTCGCAACGACGCCCACAAACTGCGCCGGCGGGTGGCCGCTGTCCTGGTGGGGATCAACACAGTCCTGGCGGACGATCCACTCCTGACGCCGCGCCCGAGCAAGGGCAAAAAGCCGATTCGGATCGTTCTGGACGATCGGCTCAGAATACCACTCGGCTGTCGGCTCCTGCGAATGACAAAAACGAGCCCCGTCCTCGTCTGGGCGCAGAAATCGGCTGTCGATGGGAATCCCGAGCATGTCGAACGAATCAGGAAGAAAAACGCGGAGGTACTGGCGTACGACGATACGTGCGGGGTCTCGAATCTCGTCTTGCTGCTGCAGGAATTGGGCAGGCGAGAGATCCAGCAGGTTCTCGTCGAGGGAGGGCCGCAGGTTGTGGCCTCTTTCTTGCGCGAGGGGCTGGCCGATGAGGTCTGCGTGTACATCGCTCCGAAGATTCTCGGGGCCGGCGGAGCCGCCTACATCGGTGAGCCGATGACCGATGGGGTTCAGGCGGTCCGCTTGCAGCACGTTGAAATCAAGGCCTTTGGAGAGGATGTCCGCGTCAGAGGTCTGCCGGCGAGCGCAAGCGACCCGTTCCCGCCACTGGCGGAATATGCGATAGACGTCGAATTGTAGGCCCGTGCGAAGGTCTGCGAGTCCGAAAACGAGAGCGATTTATTTCACAAGTTTCGTTCGATTCCCACGCGAATTCCGCTTGACCGCGTGATGGGTTTATCTTAGAATATAGGTGTTGCGAGTGCACACGGAGATCAGTGGGTCTCACGGCGCCATCCGCGGTACGGTGCACTTTGGCACATCGCAACAAGGAGACGGGCCTACAACTGGTTATCCTGTTTTCGCCCACGTCTCCTTTTTTTATGCGCCGCGACCGCACCGTCCGAACTTCCCTGCCGAATCGGCGCATATCATATCGCTTGTGACCGGGTTTCTCATGGAATGGTGCGGACACGAGGGTCGCGTCTTTCGCATCATGCGGTCGATCTGCGGGGTTCGGCCGCCGGACGCCAATAGCATGGAACAAGAAAGGGACCAGCGGATGGTCCGTGAAATGAGAATCACCCTCCTCCGGTAACGGCTGCAGCAGAACGGGCCTGGGACCCGTCAGACACGGCCGGGACGGCCGTGCCACATCACGTTGGAGCCCTCTCAGCGGCCCCCGCCGGGCGAGGACGCTTTGGTTCCGAACTGGCTCTTCGTGATGTTGTACATGAACGTGCCCTCGGTGGCCGACTGGATGAACAGGTGCTCCCCGCTGACCGCATATACTACTTCCGCCTCCCTGCCATACATGACGGCCGCAGCGCCCGAGGTAAACAGGGCCTCGTGCAGGTCCGGCCCCAGCCTGAGAATCTGCTCATCCGAGAAACCGACCTGCTCCATGACGTTGATGATGTCGTCGGGGCTCAGATTGGCCACATCCCTGTTGTTCCTGGGGACAACCTCAAGCGTCGGCTTGGACTGACGCCG
>CBFDDG010000427.1:0-4508 GCA_965603505.1 uncultured Phycisphaerae bacterium
GCATAGGCGGCCAGGGCCAGGTTGATCTGTCGCAGGTTGCTCAGGCACGACGTCTCGTAGGCCTGGAACCGGATCTTGTGCAGCGCCGGCACCAGGATCCCCATCAGCACCGCAATAATGGCGATCACCACGAGCAACTCTATCAGCGTAAAACCGGCCCTCGATCGATGGCGTTTTCCCATGGCCCTGCCCTTTTCTTCTTGACCGCTGCACGCGGCTGACGTGCCTTACAATCCTCACGCGACACGGGAGAGATTCTATATGGATATCCGTCTTTCGTCAATCCCCATCGCACGTCCCTTTTTCAAAGAGGCCAAGTGCCGAGCCTCCGGCAAGCACGCATCACAAACTCGGCACAGGAAAGAAAAAATGCGGCTCGTCGCGGCCTATTCACAAACCCGCCTATCCGGGATCCGATGTTGCCGCCGCGAGCGCGTAACTCCAGCCCTTTTCGCCGCTAACGACGAGATCTCAACGTCTCGAACGCACTCGACAACGGCCCCGGCCGGCCGCTCAAATCGATCGCCACGGCGAGGAAAAATCGACGTCATGTCAACAGCGCGTCGTTCCATGCGCTGGAAACAATGAATGGGCAAGAAGCCCCGGATCGAACCCAGGGCTAAGGGGTTCATCCCGCTGTGGAAAGCAACCACAGGAAAGACGAAGATATTTCGGATTCTCCGAGTAGTGAGCCGACGTTGCGACAATAGACGCATGCGAACGTAATTCCTGAAGACCTGCGGGGGGCTCTCGTTGCAGCGACACGCCGGTAGACGCTCCGGCAGCGGCGCGTCCGCACCGGCTGTTCCTGCAGTTGTAGAATTCGAGCGGCCGAGGTCGGGGTGCGCGCCCGCTCCGCGCGCTCCCGGAGCCTGCACATGGACAGGAATGACCGAGCATAATTCGTCATTTTGTATCAACAATAGATCAAGGATGGGGACTAGCCGCCTTGAGGAACGGTGGGACATGCCTTGTAGAGTTGGAGTGGACCAGGTGCTGCGCGACGCATGGGAAGCGAATCCCAATGAGTGTGTTGAATGATCAAGCCTGTGAGTAGAAGATTGTTGATACTTCTCGCACTGACTCTCCCGCTCCTGTGGAGTTCGAAGCAGGCAACCACGGAGACCGCAGCCGAACGGATCGAGCGGGCCCACAAACACGATAACATGTACACCCTGGGTCCTGAAGCCAGCCAGCAGAAGGCACTGCGTCTCTACGCATCTGCGCTCGAAGCCGAACCGGATGCCCGGCAGCGCTTGCACATTCTATTCCGGATGGCCCAGCTCTACGGCTCGGCATACCAACTCGAAAAGGGCGAAAAACCCGATTTCCGCAAAGCCATCACCTTGTGCGAAGAGATCATAAACACATACCCCGCTGACGAACCATTAGTCCACAGGGCCAGGATCGCCATCGGTGACCACTACGTAAGTCTCTGGGAATTCGAGCGCGCCGTCGTCGGATTCAAGAAGACTCTGGAATATGATGTGAGCGAACTGGAAGCGCGCGCACAGTCATTGGAGGAGCAGGGACAACAGAAGGAAGCGGAAGCGCTAAGGCGCGTAACGCAGGAGATCAAAGACTACCAGGAAGTCGCCGTCGACCAGGTTGCCTACTCCGCCGGCTTGATTGACCCGTTTCTCGTACACAACGAGCTTCGGAATATCGCCGAGGACTACCGAGGGACCTTCATTGCCGACAGGGCAGCCAGACGCCTCCAGGAGAATATGGACAAGTTCTCCGAACTCTGGGCGCCGCAAGCAGATGGAACGCCTGCCTCCGGCACCAGACTTGAAGCAGGCGGCAGCCCGGCGGCCGGACTCAGCAACAATCCAGACGGCCTCGAACCCCAACGGGATAAGATCGACGCGGCGGCAGAGCAAGGCCCGGTCGCTGTGCCGAACAGCACAGACCAGAGACAACAACTGGACCACGTTGCGCAACCAAGAGGCCCCCCGTTCGGACGGATCGCAGTATCTGTCGTCATCGCGGCGGGCCTTGTTGGCTTTGGCCTCGCCGCGACCGTACTCAGAAGAAACAGACTCAACAGGAAGGCTTAAGCAATGAAATCGTTCAAAATCATCACGATCGGCCTCACCGCTCTGATTCTCCTCGGAATCGCAGGGGCCGTGATCGCCGCAAACTATCTTGTGTATACACCGATCGGACCCATATCGATTACCGTGCCGAACAACGGTATTCTTGTTCTGGCAGGATCGGAACTATCCTGCGAGTGCACCCTGCCGACGGACCAAGACTGCTCCGATGCCGGGGGCGCGTGGCACGTGGTTCCCGACCCAGTGACCGTCACGTGGTCAGGACCTGGCACGTTCACCCCGCAAACAGGCACGAGCGTCACGTGGACCGCACCGGTCGCAACTGGGGCCGCGACCATTACCGTGACCGCCAACGACTCGCCGCTGGCCAATGACGGCGCAAGGACTGCCTCGATCACGGTATATGTGATCGCCGTCAATAGTGTGGAAGTCCACACGACCGACGCGTACAACGACAACGGCGGCAGCGGACTGAACGACTGCCAGGTCCACTTCGGCCATACCTCCGGCAGCGGGGATTACGCCTACCCGAATGTATATCTTGAGGTGCAGTTGACGGCGGCCAACAGCAGCGTTGTGGACACGGTCACCCTGCCCGTGACGAGCGAATCCAGCACGACCGGCATCAAGCTCGGGTTCACCGAGACGGGAACCAACACGAATATCTATCACTGTGATAACCCGCTCCACCTGGACACGTACAGCAGTACGAGCACGCGTCGATTGAAAGTGCTCAACGAGGAGACACTGTCCGTTGGCGGCACGGCGGGTCCCGAGGTGGACCGCGGTGAGGTGGCTACCATTACCGCTGATGTAGGCTGGTGGATCCAAGATTACGCGGATGCCGGTGCCGATGCGGTGGATTACTTCCTGGACAAAAGCGAAGGCAGCGACCCCGACCCCTACTTCTGGTGGGATGGTGGCGAGCTTCGATGCGTTACCGTGGGCAGCACGTTCAGTAATTTCGTCAAGAACGTGGGCAATACAAGCTCGTCGTACCCGGCCGATTTCCTGTTCGAGTGTTCGCATGGCAGCTCCGGGAACATTGGGCACTTCGGCGGATCCTATCACATCTTCAAGCCCGGGGGCGGCACACCGACAATCGTGTCAACCGATTGGGAGCAGGATATCGAATGGGCCGTCTTCTACTCGTGTCTCGTGTTCGGCAGCGACAGGGACACGAACCCCGCCGCGTATATCGCTTATTGGGATGATGCGCTGATCCGGACGGCGAACGAGAACAACGCCCACGGGATCTGTGCGTCATGCGACGTTCTGTGGGTCGCACCCACAGAGGAGCACATGGAGGTGTTCTGCGAGATGATGCAGGGCAACGCCAACACGGTCGTAGACGCCTATATGGACAGCGCCATCGACAACGAACTGCCCATGTATCAGGAGAACGTCGCGGCCTTGTTCCACGACGACAACGAGGATGACTACCTGAATGACGTCACGCCGGATACGACCGACAGCCAAATGATGTACACATACTATGCCGGCGACGACGGCTACGGCGATTACTGGAATCCGGATACACTGTCTCCCCTGAATCTCCGGGCATTCACACCGGCGCGCAGTGGATACGATGTTGTGTGCGACATTTCGACCGATCGTCCGGAGCTCACGAAAGTCCTTGTCCGCAAGGCGAATCCCAATCCGAACGCGCTGAAGACGGCCGACTTCAAGAGTCCCAAGAGGGACAACTGTGGACGGCTCCAGCTCAGGAAGACGCCGCGTCTGAGCGGTCCCATTCACATGTCTCGAAACGAGGCCGCGGCCGCAGCCGTCAGTTTCATGGCCCAGAAGGGTGGCGGTATGCCGCCGGACGCCGAACTGGCGCGTGTCCGGACACAGATGGTGCTCCAGTATGACGCATTGGATCCTGCGAACACGCAGAGCCAGTACGTCAAAAAAGGACTGCTCGAGTACAGACATAAGATCAACGGAATTCAGGTGGCCGGCGGCAACCGCGGCGACAGCATCCTCGTGATCGTTGCCGGCGACGAGGTGATCGGTGTGAACCATCACTGGCGCGAGTTCCAGAAAAACATCGGCAAACCACAGATGGTCATCTCCGCACAGGATGCTCTGGCGACGGCCGTTGCCAACATTCCGCGCGAGATCCCCGGCGCCGAGGTAACCGGGTATTCGATCACCGATATCAAGCTGTTCTACTATGGCCGGCCTTCGCCCGCACCGACACACACGCTGGTTCCCGCGTGGAGCTTCGAAGTGAACCAATCGCTGCGCGTGTACGTCGATGCCTTCACCGGAGAGTTTCTCCGGTAGTTCGTTGTTAGCGCTTGAACGGGCCTCCGTTCCCTGTGGAGGCCCGTTCTTCTGCAGCACAAGCGCATTCGACGCGCCGACAAGGGACCTCCTTGCGCACCTCGCCGGAGGTGAGGTGCAGCAAAGCTGGGATCGGGGCCTGAGATCGCGGATTAACAT
>CBFDDG010000428.1:0-4474 GCA_965603505.1 uncultured Phycisphaerae bacterium
CAGAACCCTCCGCAGGCTCAGCCGGAAGGCGAAACTCCCGCGGAGCAGCCGCCGGAAGAAAAGAAGGAAGCCGAGAAACCCAAGGACGAGCAACAGGAATCCGGGCAGTCGCCGCCGCCAGCCGACGCAAACGACGCGAGTGCCCCGCCGCAGGGCCAGAACTAAGGCCTCTGCGCTCCATCAAACGCAGGAATCCGGGCCATCGACCGCTACGACGGTAGTAGTGAACCGGCCCGTCGTCAAGATCGTGGGTTGCAGGACACACACAGGCCGACTTGTATGGAGGGTTGTACATGGACAACCTCGGCAGCAATGCTCACCCCAAGAACCATCCGAATGAACCCATCCCATTCGATGCCGAAGAGCCGATTCGGCCGGACGATAAGCCGGCGGGCGTCTCACGGGCTCCGCTGAGTCTGGGCGGAGGGGGCGGCGCGCCGACACCAGCCCCGGCCCCAACACAAAGGGCCCCCGCCGCGACACCAAGGCCCCCCGCTGCGACACCGCGGGCCCCGGCGCCGAGACCAGCGCCCCCCCGGCCAGTCCAACCAAGACCGGCCACGAGCATCGCCCGCGGCGAACGTATCACTGGCTGCAAGACGTTCTTCACCAAGCTGCACGCCGGAGCGATCGAGTTCCTCGATGACCAGATCACGGGTTGGCTCAAGGATAATCCGAATATCGTGCTTAAGAGCACGGACGTGAGCGTCGGCGAGGTCGCAGCCAAGAAGACCGAGCCGAATATTCTTATCGTCGTCTGGTACTAAGGCTTCTGCCGAATTCGGGGGCCTGCCCCTCGCGGGCCACATGGCCGACGGTCCTCGGCGATTGACATCCGCCGTGCCGTCCGGTGGGTGTATTGGACCACGTACGTCATCTCTTCCCGTCCGCCGAATTCTGCGATTTTCCTGCGAATCCACTGAGGTTGCGGCCCGTCGCTTCCCGCGTCCTGCGCCGCGTGGAGCCAAGCCTCGGCCCCTGCCGTCAAAACGCATATTTTGCCACAAGAGTAGACAACACAGGAATTTGCCGGTAAATTATCGGGATAAAAGTGCTTGACATCGCACTCAATTTCCATTATTTTTTTGCGACTTCGCGTTTTGTATCGTGCACGGAATCCATGTTAGAGGTATTTGGAGGTTTTTGTGGCTAAACAGTTAGCACGGGAACTTATTAATGCGGGGGTGCACTTCGGACACGGCACCAGCCGGTGGAACCCGAAGATGGCCCCGTTCATATTCGCGAAGCGAGGCAATATCCATGTCATCGACGTCAAGAAGACCCTTAAAGGGATATTGATTGCCAAGAAACTGCTGGCGGAAGTCGTCGCCTCCGGTGGCGACGTTGTTTTCGTCGGGACGAAGCGACAGGCACAGAAGGCCGTGGAAGCGGGGGCCAATCGGTGCGGAATGCACCACGTGTCGGAACGTTGGCTCGGCGGAATGCTCACGAACTTCCGGACTGTCCGCTCCCGGCTCCAGCGGCTGGAGCAGTTGGAGGCGATGGAGCAGGATGGTACGCTGGAAGCCGAGAGCAAGAAGCAGGCCTCCCGTTTCAAGCGGGAGATGAGAAAGATCCGTACGAACCTCGGGGGCGTGCGGAAGATGACGCGACTGCCGGGAGCCGTCGTGGTCGTGGACGCCCGGAAGGAGTATCTGGCCCTGCGAGAGGCCCACAAGCTGGAGATCCCGACCGTCGGGATCCTGGACACGGATTCGGACCCGGATACGGTGGATGTTGCCATTCCCGCCAATGATGATTCGATCCGGGCGATTGAGATTATTCTCAATGAGTTGGCCGACGCCGTGGCAATCGGCAAGACGATGGTTTCCGTCCGCCAGCCCGAGGGCGCGACCAGGGCGCGGAGGGTTCGCTCCAGGCGGCCTACTCTGGCCCGCGCCGACGGCCAAGAAGCTCCTGCTGTCGCCACGATAAGCGAGCAGGCAACCGAAGACAAAGAAGCACCCTCTCCGGAAGCGAATGTTCCGCTGCCAGAGCCCGATCAGTCACCCCCCGGCGATTAGCAGTGCCTCCATACACCTGCGGAACAAGATGTGAATACCAGGAACGGACGTAAAGTCGTTACGAGTGGATACCGCAAGAGAACGGACCTGGCGCGATGAGTTTTGACGAAGAATATCGGTCCGGTCAGGCCTGGGCAAAGTCGGTTGCCCAGGAAGGATAGGACGGGAGATTGGTGCAATGGCGGAAATTTCAGCTTCGACGGTAGTGAAACTGCGGAAGATGTCCGGTCAGGGCATGATGGACTGCAAGAAGGCCCTGGAGGAAGCCGATGGCGATATGGACAAGGCTATGGAAATTCTCCGCAAGAAAGGGTTGGCCACGTTGGCCAAGCGAGCCGAACGCGAGACATCGGAAGGTGCGGTCATCTCCTGGCAGAGCGAAGACGGCAAGGTAGCGGCGCTGGCCACATTGTGCTGCGAAACGGATTTTGTTGCCAAGAGCGACGACTTCCGGGCCCTGGCCCACGATATTCTCGAGTACATTGCGTCCTCCAGCAACGACGAGGGGCCGGATAACCTCCTTCAGACAACCGTTGCGGGAAAGACGTTCGAACAGATGCTGACGGATGTGGTGAGCAAGACCGGCGAGAAAATGCAGGTGGGTGACTACATGCGATTCAGGACCGAGGCCGCAGGGCTCATCGGCACCTATGTCCACTTCAATAGCAAGGTGGGCAGCATGGTCCGGATCGATACGAGCGATGAGAAGGTGGCCCAATCGCCGGCCCTGAAGCAGGCCGCTTCCGAGATCGCCATGCACATTACGGCCAGCAAGCCGCTGGCTCTGGACAAGGAAAACCTCGACCCGCAAATGGTGGAACGGGAGAAAGCGATCTACGCCGAGCAGGTGCAGAACAAACCCCCCCAGATTGTCGAAAAGATCGTCGAAGGCAAGATGAAGAAATTCTATACCGAGTACTGTCTGCTGCAGCAGCCCTTTGTCAAAGATGACAGCAAGACGGTGGAGCAGGTGGTTGCCGAGGCGGCCAAACAGGCCGGTGGCGAGGCGAAGATCGCACAGTTCGTCCGATTCGCGGTGGGTTGACAGGGACCGCGAGTTCGCCGGGTGGCCCGCCGGCCGAGGAGGAGTCCGGACCAGGAAGACGTGAGTTTCGGTTCGATGGGAGAATGCAAGTACAAGCGTGTGTTGCTGAAACTCTCCGGAGAGAGCTTCTGCCAGCCAGGCCAATTCGGCATCGATGGCGCGTCCCTGGAATCCCTTGCGGAGCGGATTGCAGAGATCTGCAAGCTCGGTCCGGCGGTGGCCATTGTCGTTGGCGCGGGCAATTTCATACGCGGTGAGACCTTTTCTCGGCAAAGCCATATCCCCCGTAACACGGCCGACTACATGGGCATGCTGGCAACGATCATCAACGCGTGTGCTCTCCAGGAGACGCTGGAGAAACTGGGCCAGCCGACGCGGGTCATGAGCGCCATTGAAGTGGCGGCCATGTGCGAACCCTTCATCCGCCGGAGAGCCCTTCGCCATTTCGAGCAGGGGCGCGTTGTGATCCTGGCCGGCGGGACCGGAAACCCCTTCTTCACAACCGACACCTGTGCGGCCTTGCGGGCGTCGGAACTCGATGCGGATCTGCTGGTGAAAGCCACAAAGGTCGAGGGGGTCTACAGCGACGATCCCAGGAAGAATCCAGAGGCGAAGCTTCTGACCAAGCTTTCCCACGATGACGTGCTGAAGCAGGGCCTGCGAATCATGGACCACGCGGCGATCAGCCTGTGCCGGGATAACAATATCCCAATTATCGTCTTGAATATCTTCAAGAAAGGCAATATTACAGAGGCGATCTGCGGCGAGCGGGTGGGCACCTTGATCCGTGCCTCTTCGCCGTGCTGACAGTTGTCTCCGTCTTGTCTTTGATATCTGATTTCTGATCTTTGCAGGGGTAACCGATGGCAACGCAGCCAGTCATCTCAGAGAGCAAGTCGAAGATGCAGAAGGCCGTTGACGTGCTTCAGGATGACCTGAAATCCTTCCGGGGCGGCAGGGCCACACCGGCGCTTGTGGAGCACATCAAGGTCGACTACTACGGCAGCCCTACGCCGTTGAGATCCTTAGCCACGATCTCGGCCCCGGAAGTCGATATGCTCGTCATCAAGCCCTTCGATCCGGCATCGGTCAAGGATATCGAAAAGGCGATCAAGAGCAGCGATCTGAGCATCGCGCCCGTCGTCGAGGGCAAGTTCATCCGGCTGAATATCCCGTCCCTCAGCGAAGAACGCAGGAAACATCTCGTGCAGCAGGCCAAACAGGCGGGCGAGCAGACCAAGGTGAGCATCCGTAACATCCGGCGAGATGCGAATAAGAGCCTGGAAAAGCAGGAAAAGGACAAGCAGATCACCGAAGACGATCTGGATCAGGCCAAGAAACAAATTGACGATATCACCAAGGAGTTCTCCGACCGGGTGGATTCCATTGTCGCACGCAAATCCAA
>CBFDDG010000429.1:0-4469 GCA_965603505.1 uncultured Phycisphaerae bacterium
TGCGTATTGGGCGATATAGGGTTCGAACCTATGACCTCACGGGTGTGATCCGTGCGCTCTGACCAACTGAGCTAATCGCCCGAGGTTTTCCCCTTCATATCAACTGCCGCCATGGCTGTCAAGCAATAATCGCGCCGAAACGGCCGTGCAGGCCCGGTTCAGGTGGCGACGAGGTTGATTCGGCCGAGCTTGACGCCCTTCATGCTGAGGATCTGCTCACCGACCTTGTGGATCTCGCCGACCCGGCCGCGGAGGACCACCACCTCCAGGCAGTCGTGCCGGTCCAAATGGACGTGCAGCGAGGAAATCGCCTGCAACAGATGCGAGTGCTGCAGGGCGATCAGCTTCTCCGTCAGTTTCGTGGCGTGATGGTCGTACACCAGCACGACGGCGGCCACCGCCTCCGTATCCGGGTCGGACAGCCGCTGCTGGCTCAACTGCTGGCGGACCAGGTCGCGGATCGCCTCCGAGCGGCTCTGGTAGCCCTGCCTGGCGATGAGCTTATCGAATTGCGCCAGCAGGTCCTTATCGAGGGAGACACCGATACGCTCAAGCTCTGCCATGGCCTTTTCCCGGATTGGGGCTATTCCTTACTCGTCACGAAGATCACCTGCTCGGCGAACAGGTTGGGTCCGAACCGAACGGGACTGGGGCTGGTCTTGACCAGCGGGATTCTTCTTTCGACGGTGACGCCTAATCTCCGGCAGAACTCGTCGAAATCCTTCAGCGACAGGCAGTGGATGTTCGGGGAGTTATGCCAGCGGAAGGGGAGCTGCCGGGTGACCGGGGCCCGGCCGGAGAAGAGCAGTTGCAGCCGGCACCGCCAGTGCCCGAAGTTTGGAAAGCTGACGATGACCTTGCGCCCGACGCGTAGGAGCTCCTTGAAGACCCGCTCGGGGTCCTGGATCGTCTGCACGGTCTGCGACAGGATGACGTAATCGAAGCTCTTGTCGGTGTAGCTGCCGAGCCCGCGCTCGATATCGCGTTGGATGATGGCGAGGCCGCGACGGACGCAGCCGAGCACGAGGTCCTGGTCCAGCTCGACGCCCTTGCCCTGGATCCTCCTGTCGGCGGTCAGCCTGGCCAACAGCTCGCAGTCGCCGCAGCCGATGTCGAGGACCGTGCTGCCCGGCTCGATCAGGGACTCGATCAGCTCGTAGTCAACACGGGTACGATGGGCCTGCTCGAACCGGGAGAGAGGCCGCTTCGGGTGGTCCGGATCGAGGGCCGGCTCGGCCCGGACGCCCGGGCTGTGCGTGGCCTCAAGGAAGTTCGACAGGAGGGCGCCCAGCGTCTCGCTCTCCAGCAGGAAGGCGTCGTGGCCGTAGGCGGAGGCGATGTTGCAGTAGCTCACGTCCTTGCCGTTCGTGACGAGGGCGTCGACCATGGCCTCGGACTGGGCCGGCGTGAAGAGCCAGTCGCTGCTGAAGCTGACCACGAGGAATCGGGCCCGGGCGTCGGCGAAGGCCTTCGCCAGCGAGCCGTAGTCCCTCGGAAGATCGAAGTAGTCGGACGCCTTGGTGATGTACAGATAGCTGTTCGCGTCGAACCGCTCGACGAAGGTCTGGCCCTGATGGTCGAGGTACGTCTCGACGGCGAATTCGGAGTGGAGGTCGTAGCTGTACCGCTCGGCGCCGCGGAGTTCGCGACCGAACTTTTGTCGCATGCCCTCCTCGGACAGGTACGTGATATGCCCGATCATCCGTGCGATGGCCAAGCCGTGTGCCGGGCCTCCTCGGTCGTGGTATTGCCCGTTCGCGAAATTCGCGTCGGCCAGGATGGCGTTCCTGCCGACGGCGTCGAAGGCGATGGACTGCGCCCCGAGGTGCGTGGTCGTGGCGATGGGGATGGCGGCGTCCATCATGTCCGGGTAGGCAATCGCCCATTGCAAGACCTGCATGCCGCCTATGGAGCCGCCGAGCACGGCGAGCAGATGCCGGATGCCCAGCCGCTCGAGCAGCAGCTTCTGGACCTTGACCATGTCCGCGATGGTGATCATGGGGAACTCGAGGCCGTAGGGCCGGCCCGTCTCGGGATTAGTCGAGGAAGGCCCGGTCGTCCCGGCACAGCCACCCAGGAAGTTCGAGCAGATCACGAAGTACTTGTTGGTGTCGATGCCCTTGCCCGGCCCGACCATACGTTCCCACCAGCCGCCCTTGCGATCCTCCGGGCTGCTGTAGCCGGCGACGTGCGCGTTGCCGCTCAGGGCGTGGCAGATGAGAATGGCATTGTCTGCGGCCTCGTTGAGCTTCCCGTAAGTCTCGTAGGCGACATCGATGGGCCCGAGCGTCTTGCCGCACTCCAGGCGCAGCGGCGTCTCCGGCTCCACCAGCCGCACGACCTGAGTCTCCACGAGACCGACCGAATTGTCATCGCCGTTCGCCATACCCGAACCAGTATATCCAAGCCCCCGCTTCTGTAAAGCGTTGCCGTCAGGCACCTTGTTGACATGCCCTACTACTGATGTCACGGCAAAAAGGTTTGCCCTCCATGAGACCCGGGCGCGCCGCCAGACTTGCCGCCACAGGCACGATGAATCGGTCCGTTGCATCCATCCGTGCCGGACAGGCCGGTCCTATTCCAGTGTGCTTTCCCGGTGGGGTAGTCTCGCGCGCCACTTCGCGGCTTCCTCGGGTTTGGACCAGGATTCGTAGAGGCGCACCAAATGATTCAGCGATTCAACGGTGTGGGGGTGTTCGGGACCGAGCACGCCAAAGTCGTTCATGGTCCCCAGCGTTGGCGAATGGTCCTCACCACGTTTCACCGGCCTGCCTTCAAGAGCTTCTTGAAACGGGGGTGGTTGCGCAAGGGGTCCCAGGCCGGATCGAGCTGGAGCAGAGGTACGGACATTTCTCCAGGTATAGACAGCAGGAACTCGATCTGGTCGATCGCCGAATCGAATTCCCCAACTATCACATAGATATAAGCCAAATCCCTGACCCGATAGAGACCTCGCCAGGCCTCCTTGGTTACAGGTAGCAGTTCCACACCCAGCTTGCCCTCGCGGATCGCATCTTGCTTGCGGCCCAGGCCGGCATAAGCGATGCCGAGCGAACTGCGGAACCGTGCATCGTCCGGCTGTTCGTGCATTTTGGTTTCCAGATTACTTCGAGCGGATTCATAATGACTCTGCTCGAGTTCTCGGTTTGCCAGGAGTCCGTTGATCTGGGCATATAGTTGTACCTTGGGGATAAAGTAGAATTGCGATTCAAATGCTTCTAACTTCCACGAAGATAGTTGCGCTAACGCCTCCTGGTAGTCTCCATCGAACAGATTAAGCAAAATGAACCAAAGGACAATGAAAGGGTCTTCTACAGAGCCGATGTTTTGTGACGACTCTTCCAGGACTGCCCGCGCCTTTTGAGTGTTGCCTTCCCGGAGCAGGTAGAGCCTAGCCTTGCTGACATATGGATCTGGCCAATCGGGACTCAGCAAGATGGCGCGGTCGAAGTAGCGCTCTGATTCTGAGTACTTGCGCAGGAGCATAAAGGTTTCCCCAAGATCATAGGTTAGATCTGCAGAGCGAGGGTTAAGCTCGCAAGCGTTCTTGAGGTTGGCGACTGCCTGCTCGAATTTTCCCTGCCGCCTTTGGACACAACCGATACCGAACAGGAGGTCACTATTATTGGGCTGGCTTTTCCGGGCGATGGCGAATTGTTCTAAGGCGTGGTCATAATCCAGTTGGCCCCAATAGTGATAAAAGCCTAGAGCCACATGTGCTTCAGGCAGTTCAGGATTAAGTTGGAACGCCTTGTCTACTGCCTGCTTTGCCAGAGCAAGCCGTTCTTCGCTCCGGTCATAATACATCCAATACATGCTGGCATTAACCTTCGAGAGCAGGGCGTAGGCCAAGGCAAATGTGGGGTCCAGCTCCACCGCCTTCTCATACATGCGGATGGCTATCCTTGAGTCATTTTCGCGATTACTTCGATATAGATATTCGTTCCCGCGCAGGTAATACTCATACGCCTCCAGGTTATCTGTTGGCCTGGACGCAAGTGCCCGCCGTTCCGGCTCAAGCAGGGTGATGTCCAGTGCCTGTGCCACACGCTCAGCCAACTCAGACTGTACCCGGAGAACTTCGCTCATCTCATTATCATAAGTCTGGGCCCACATGTACGTGTCGTCGGAAGCCCTGATAAGCTGAGGTATTATCCTCACTCTGCTGGTTGGGTCTGATGGCCGCTCACGCTGAACCGTACCTTCCAGAATGTAATCAACGCCTAACTCTTCAGCTATCTGCCGTGCATTTTTTTCTCTGTCTTTGTACTGTATTGCACTGTGACGTGAGATGACACCCAAACCACTAATACTTCCTAAGCGAGCTGTGATGGCGTCTGTTAAACCGGTGGCAAAGTATTCGTCCTCGGCAGACCCCAGATTCTCAAACGGCAGAACCACCAGTCGTATCTGTTTTGAAGAAGGTGGGATTTCCTTTTGCAGGATAAACTGTAAGGCAATGCCGGATA
>CBFDDG010000430.1:0-4463 GCA_965603505.1 uncultured Phycisphaerae bacterium
TCGGCTCCGGCAGGATGCTCACGCCGGCGTTGATCTCCACCGCACGCTTAATCGTTTCTATGTTGTCAAATTCCATCACAGGACGCACTGTTACATTGTAGCGGGAGAGGATACCATCCGTCCAGACCCGGGTCGGCACCTCCTTGTCGAACGCGACGAAACGCTCGAATTGCAGCTTGTGAATGTCCGCCTCGGATTCCCGGGCGAGCGGGTGCCTGGGGCTGCAGGCCAGCACGAGCGGCTCGTCCTCGAAATCGTACACCTCCACACGCCGATCCTTCTTCGGCACGGCTACGAGGCCGATATCGACCTCGCCGTTCAGGACGAGCTCGTAGATCCTGTCGGCGCTGAGGTAGTCGAGGTGGACATTGACGTTGGGATATCGAATCATGAATCTCTTGATGTGGTCGGGCAGGCTGTGCATCCCGATGCTGAAGATCGCCGCCACGTTGATCCGGGTCTCCCCGCCGGTCTTGAGGGCCTTCAGTTCGGTCTGGAGCTGGTCGTATCGGTCCAGGATATCCTTGGCGGCCTTGAGGAAGACCTGGCCGGCCGCGGTCAGCTCAATGGGCCGCTTCTTGCGAGTGACCAGTTGGCACTTGTGCGCCAGCTCCAACTGGGCCAGTTGCTGCGAGACCGCCGACTGGCTGAGCAGGTGTTTCTCCGCCGTCTTGGAGAAGCTGCGGAACTCCGCCAGATCGCAGAATACCTTAAGCGTTTCTATATGCACGATCAGCCTTTCTAATGCGATGTATCGTCGCAAGGACCTCTCCTCATTAGCTATTGCACATGATAATATAAAATCCGCTAATGAAATGCAAGGCCGAGGTCCATTCAAAAGGAGTCGCAAAGTGGGTTTGCGGCAGCCGAATGCCAATGAGGCTACGCAGACAGCGGAGTGCTCCCGATACATCTCGCTGATTTCGGGGATCTGCGCCCGATGCATCCCCTGCGGCGTGGACGCCTGCAGGGAACAGGCCGAGAGAATCGTCAACGCTTGATGGTCACGCCGTGGTATCCGGCACAGAGCCTCGCGGGCGTTTTCCCCTTGGCCTGACGCGGCACCCACGGTAGAATGCCTTCATGACGAAGGAAGTGGATTTGAACAAGGTGGTTCGTCAGCACATTGAGATGGAGAGCTTCTTCGCGGGGTTTGCGATCAAGCGAAAAACCGACACGCCCGCACCGGCGCCAAAGCGAAGCCCGGCGGAGATCGCCAACGCCGGCAAAGAGCTGGAAGCGATTGCCGGCGAGGTTCGTCAATGCCGCAAGTGCGATTTGGGCTCGCTGCGGACCAACGCCGTGCCCGGTGAGGGCAGCCCGAGGGCCCGGATCATGTTTATCGGAGAGGCCCCGGGGGCGGATGAAGATGCCCAGGGCCGGCCCTTTGTCGGCAGGGCGGGCCAGCTCCTCGACAGGATCATCGCGGCCTGCGGCCTCAAGCGCGAGGAAGTCTTCATCGGCAATATCCTCAAGTGCCGCCCTCCGGACAACCGCGATCCCCGCCCGGACGAGATTATCAGTTGCCTGCCCTATCTCCAGAGGCAGATCGAGATGATCAAGCCTGAGGTCATCGTGGCCCTGGGCGCCCATGCGGCCAGGACCCTCCTGGACACCAACAAGCCCATCGGCCAGCTTCGCGGCCAATTCCACGACTACTGTGCCGGCATCGGCCGGCCGCCCATCAAGCTCATGGCCACCTACCACACGGCCTATCTGCTGCGAAGCTACACCCCCGAGAACCGCCGCCGGGTCTGGGAGGATATGAAAAAGGTGCTGGCCGAGCTGGACCTGCCAATCCCGGAGCACGGCAGGAGCTGATTCGCAGGCGCGGCTCTTTCGTCCGATTTTTGCCCTCTCCATCTCTATCCGTGGCTGGAGGCCGCTGTCCGTAAATATATGCCAAAAGACGGGCTTTTCCCGTAATTCTATCGCGTCTCATGCGTCTGATATCACAGATACGATGTGAGAGACAATAGGTAAGGGCAGCCTCCCGGCCGGGCGGCGGGCAGTGAGTATTGCTTGCAGGAACGCCCGTTTTCGGGTATGATTGGGGTCTGGCAGGGTACTCGGAGGCAGGTCCCCCCTATGACTGTCACCTGTCACAGGCACTGATTCGGAAAGGGCGATCCAATGAGACGAGACACAGTGTTCGGGATTATGGCGTTCTCAGTTTTCGCGGCGACCGCTTCGGCGGCCACGCTGAACGTACCGAGCGAGTACCCGCGGATCCAGGCGGCGATCCAGGTGGCTGTCGACGGTGACGTGGTCCTGGTCGCACCCGGCGTGTACTACGAAACGATCAACTTCGGCGGCAGGGACATCGTCGTCACCGGCACGGACCCCAACGATCCGAAGGTGGTGGGCTACACGATCATCAATGCCGACGAGGACGGCACGGCCGTGACCTTTGACAACGGCGAAACGCCCGCCGCCGTGCTGACCGGTTTTACCATCACCGGCGGCTTCGGGACGTACAGCCAGGAATTCACCAACGAGGTTGGCGTCCGGACCTTTGGCGGCGCGGGCATCTACTGCTATTACGCCTCTCCGACCATTACGAAGAACGTGATCGCCCACAACACCGGTCCCTTTGACGTGTCCGGGCCCACCGAAGCAGATGTCATGGTCGCTTTCGGCGGGGGCATCGCCTGCTACGAGGGCAGTCCGGTGATTACGCACAACATCGTTCGACAGAACAGCGCCTACTTGGGAGGCGGTATTCTGTGCTGGTTTGGCTCGCCGACGATTCACAATAACATCATCTTCAATAATTCATCGTATGAAGGCGGTGGCGTCCTTATGTTCGGAGGCTCCCTGTGCAACAACACCATTGTCGGCAATGACGGCAGCCTCGGCAGCGCCATCGGCGCGGGCGAAGGAATCGGCGCCAACGTCTTTATCGTTTTTGCGCCCGAACTGGGCTACACACGGGTAGCCAACAACATTATTTGCCAGGGTGTCTCGGGTGGCGGCGTTTTCTACCAGGGCGATCCTTCCGCAGGCCTGTTTGTTTTCAACAATGTATGGGGCAACACGTCAAGCGATTACGGAACGGTCAATCTGCAGACGAATGAATTGATGTACGGGGGGCAGGCCGATCTGACCGGCACGATGGGCAATATCTCCCAGGACCCGCTTTTCCTCAACGCGTTCAGCAAGGACTACCACCTGACGTTTGAATCGCCGTGCGTGAATGCAGGTGATCCGGATACGATGGTGCTTCCGGGCGAGAGAGACATCGACGGTGATGACCGGGTCCGTGGCGCTCGAATTGACATGGGGGCCGACGAGTATGTCGGCTACACCAAGCCGGTCGCGGACGCCGGGTTCGGCCTGCACCTTCTGGAGCCGTCCCAGCCGGTGACCCTGGACGGCGGGCAAAGCTTCTTCTACGATCCGTGCGGAGCGACCACCTTTCGGTGGACCCAGGTGAGCGGTCCGCCGGTGACGCTCGATGATCCGAACGTGGCAACGCCGACGTTCACGCCCGAAGAGGAAGGTCAGTATATCTTTGCGCTGGTCGTGGCTGATGACCGGTACAGCAGCGAACCCGACGAGGTCCTTGTCTTGATCGCCGAGAATCACGCTCCTGTGGCCGATGCCGGGATGGACAGAGTCTCGGCGATCTGGGCGCGGACTGTCCTGGACGGCACGGGCTCATACGATCCCGATGCGGTCGACCAGTTGACTTATCGGTGGACACAGGTGGATGGGCCGTCGGTCGCATTGGAGCAAGCGGATACGGCCATGCCTTCCTTCGTTGACGATGTAGGGGGGCAGCGCGTGTTCGAGCTGGTTGTGAACGACGGCTTCGTGGACAGCGAAGCGAGCCGCGTGCGATACGTCAGCGTCCCCGTTACAGCGACGGCGGAGACCGTCGATTTGGCCCAGGGCATACCGGGGCGCACCTACCATCCGGATGTCTCCGGTACGAGAGCCGTCTGTGCATCGGGGGGCGTGTCGGTCGATACGTGGGGGATTGTCAGCAAGGACCTGATAACCGGCGAGGTCGAGACCGTTGCCGCGGGCGGCATCAATACGCAGCCCAAGATCGACGGCGACATTGTGGTTTGGTCCGGCGGTACGCCTTCTCGTGTTGCCGGTCCGCAGTGCACCAGTGTATTCGTTAAGAACCTCGCCTCGGGCGTGCGGCGCGTGTTAGCGGCGCAGAGCGAGACCCGCTCGTTCGGGCATCCGGCCGTCTCCGGCAACAAAGCGGTGTGGGTACAGCATCTCAATATCGACCGTGCACTGCCCGAGCAGTGGTACGACATGCCGTACGATATCTGTGGGGCCGATCTGACGGATATCGAGGCGCCGGTTTCCTTCACCATCGCGACCGGGGTCGGCCGGCGCGATCCGTTCCCGGTGGATGACCCCGCCGCCGACCACGACGACGTCGTCGATATTTGCGGCGACATTGTCGTGTGGGAAGGCAATGGTGACATCTATGCCGCGGA
>CBFDDG010000431.1:0-4432 GCA_965603505.1 uncultured Phycisphaerae bacterium
GCGTCTACTTGACTTCGAGTACGGAGTTGTATTCGCCGTAGGGGTTCATCTCGGTCCGCTCGTTGTAGGGGTCCTGCTGCCACTGTCCGTCGACGACGAGTCGGTAGCGGTAGGTGCCGTGGGGGAGCTTCATCTTGGCCTGCCAGACGCCGCTGTCGCCGACGCGCTCCATCGGGGTGGTGGCGGGCTGCCAGTTGTTGAAGTCGCCGGCGATCTGGACGGCCTCGGCGCGGGGGTAGAGGGTGACGAAGACGACGGCGTCGTGGAGCTGGTTGACGCCGTAGTAGTTCGCGAGCTTGGCGTCCGTCTGCTGCTCGGCGAGGGCGTCAGAGGGCTCGGGCGGCGCCTCCATGACGGCGGCTGCCGTGGCGGGTGCCTGCTCCTGCGCGAAGACCTCCTCGGCCTCGGCGGGTTCCGGCTCGTGGACCGGCTCCGCGACGACCGCGGGTGTTGTGGATTTCAGGAGGTCGTTGGCGGTGGTCCCGATCGCTTCGAGTTGGTCGGCCAGCGTGTCCACGAGCCGCTTGCTCTTGACCTGCGGCTGCTCCTCGCTTCCCACCAACTCCTGCGCCAACCCACGGAAATCCTGCTGACCCTTACTCGCCGGATCGTATTCATTAATCGGCTGCCCAAAACTCGCCGCTTCTTTAATCTTGGTGTTAAAATTTACCACGGTCTTGAACATGCGGTCGGAGAAATGGGATCGCAACTCGGCGAGGATCTCGCGGGCCATTTTGGTGCGGATGTCGTACATGCTCGCGAGGACGCGGACGGACACCTGATGCTGGCATCGCTTGCAGAGGATGCTCAGCGTCTCGAGCTGCTTGCTCAAGCCGTGAAGCGCAAAGTACCCGGTCTCGACGGGGACCAGCACATCGGTCGACGCCCGCAACGCGTTAAACGTCAGCAGGCTGACCGCCGGCGGACAATCCACCACCGCGAAGTCATAATCGTTCTGGACGTCATCGAGCACGGCCTTCAGGCACAGCTCGCGGTCGGCGATCCCGGCCATCTGCTGCTCGAACGCGGACAGATCGATACTGGCGGGGGCCAGCTCCAGCCGCTGGCCGATCTGCCAGAGAATCTCGGTCAGCCGCATCGGCTCATTGCGACTCCGGCTGATCAGCACATCGTAAATGCTCTGCTCGATCTGCTCCTCCGGCACCGCAAGACCCACCGCACAGTGCGACTGCGGGTCCATATCCACCAGCAGCACCTTCTTGCCCACCTCGGCCAGCGCACTGGCCAGATTGATCGCCACAGTCGTCTTGCCGCAACCCCCTTTTTGGTTCACCACTGCCACTGTTCTCATCTTCGTCTCCGCGTATGAGCGTCGATTCTGCCGGGTGTGTAGAGATTCGTTATCCACAGCACTGAAAAACCCGCATATTAGCACTGACAGTCCACATAATAATGGCCTCTAACTACTTTTCGGCAAGCACGCCCAAAAAACTTTACCCTTTTATGGGACGGCCCAATAAAACGACTTTCCAGGTAGAAAAACCCACCCCTTTATCGGCACCGCCGCCCCCGCCAAAGCCCCTCACCACCGGTCCTCCCCACCGACCACACCCCCAAACCGAACCTGCAAACGCCAGTCTTATAGGACTACGCGACAACCGTGAGCACTTTCGGCCGATGCGATGGTTACCTTAGCCGCAGAGGCCGCAGGGGAACGCAGAGAAAGGCCCGAGCATCGACAATCGTCCGGCTCACTCAAATGGCAGACGAGGGGCCAGCCCACTCACTCGCTCGGCGGGTCGGAAGCGTCCTGCGGGGGCACCTGCGATTCGAGAAATGCCAACAGCTTCGGGACCTCCACATTCGCCGCTCTGTATACCTCCTGAAGGTCGACGCCGCGCACGAACTCCACGATCCGGCGGGCGGCCTGAACCATATCCAAGAGAAGCGACGCGTCACGCTGCATAGAGCGGCCTCGCGGACTGCAGGATCTGCCGCCGGCGGATTGGGTTGGGGTTCTCCTCGACGGCCCGGATGCTGACGAGGTCCACCTCGCGCCCGAACATCTGGGCAAGCTCTTCTTCCATCGCGTAGTGGTCGAACATCGTCCATTCGGCGTCGGCGGCGAATGTCACCAGCAGGTCGATATCGCTATCGGGGCCCAGCCTGCCCTCGGCGGCCGAGCCGAATACCGCCAACCGGCTGATCTTCCGCCGTCGGCAGAACTGCTCGATCTGCTCCTGGGACACGCCCAGATCCATCGCCGTCATTGCCAGGCTCCTTTCAAAAGGCTTCCCGCGTATCTTACCCCCAACGGTGCTCGTCCGCAACCCTCCCCTCGCTCCCCGGCCTCCGCCCGGGCCAATCATCAATCGCATACCCGACGGGTGTCATCTTGAAGGACTCCAATTTGAAAACCCGCAAGGTTCGAGGGGCCGGGTCCTCTCGCTGCTATTCGGCTCTCTCACATCTGCTTGAGAAGGTGATTGTACTCGGCGTGTGAGCCGATCCAGAACCATATGATGGTGTCACAACTCGTCGAAGCCCATCTTCTTCGTCTGTCCGGCCCGGTGTTCCTTCAGGGCCTGTTCAGCCATCTTGTCCAGCGCATCGGCCGACTCGGCCAGCGTCTGGTCCCACAGAGCCTCCCCCGCCAACTCGGCCAGTAGCTCGCGCGCCAGCTCGTCCTGGAGGTTCTCGGGCAGCTCCGACGCCTTCTCAAATGCCTGGGCCAGTAACTTCGTCATCATGGCATCACGTCCGAGAATAGCGAGGATAAGGGCAAAAAGAAACGCCCGTTGCCGGGCGTCGGGCCGAGGGAGCTACCCCCGGGGTTGCTTCAAAATCCACTATTATAGTATATCGCCAAAGTTCCTGCGGCGTCAAGGGTCTTTCCTGATTTTTGCCTGTATTTTTCAGGGATTTTGCGTTCTTCTATTACGGTGCAGATGCAGAGGCGAAATCTCTGTGCGTGAGGTTCTTCCTGTGGAGTTTTTGTCATGTGCGAGAAGCAGCGTCTCATAGCCTATATAGACGGTTTCAGCCTCTACTATGGTCTGAGAAGCAAGGGGTGGCGTCGGTTCTATTGGCTGAACATCAGGCGCCTCGTCGAGAACCTCCTTACGGCGCGTCAAGAACTCATCCACATCAAGTACTTCACCTCGGCGGTTTCCGCGACCCGGCACGATCCTAACAAGCACAAGCGACAGCAGACTTTCCTGGATGCTCTCGGGACCCTGGCGGATTTCCAGATCATCTACGGCCGCTACGAGTTGCGTCGCCAAACGTGCCCTCGCTGCCGTTTCCAGCAGGTCTGCATCAACTGTCACTTGCCCCAGGAAAAACACACCGAGAAGAAGACGGATGTCAACATCGCGGTCGAACTGTTGACCGACGCGGTTCAGGGACAGTTCGATACGGCCATGCTGATCTCCGGCGATAGCGACCTTACGCCTGCGGTGCAACGCGCGAAGCATTTGGCTCGCACGGTCAGGATTGTCGTTGTCTCTCCGCCGGACCGAATCTCGAAGGAGCTGTGTAAAGCTGCCGACCGATCGTTCACCATCGGCAAGGCCAACCTCAGAAGGAGCCTGTTCCCGGACACAATCACGACAGGCTCCGGATTTGTCCTCAGGAAACCCGCGTCGTGGCACTGAGACTTGTTCCCCGCCCGCCACCCGAGACTTGCCGCCCCGGCCTCCGCCCCGCCCAATAATCAATCATCCCTCATCAATGCAACGGGCCACGGAGGCACAGAGAACACAGAGCAAATAGGCAATAGTCATTCGCCAATAGCCAATTCAAAGGCCCACGTGGGGAATCTCACAACCGCGAAATACGCGAACTACGCGAAAAAAGATGGGTCCGCGGATGAACGCAGATAGCCGGCCGCAGGCCGCGCTCTGCCTTGTCACGTATCACTTATCGCTTATCACTGTTCTGCCGCAGGCAGAACACTCAATCATCCTTTATCAATTCAAAGGCGCCGGATGACATGAATCACACGAGGACACAAAGACAGAAGGAAGTCCGGGCACGGCCGTCGCGGTCATATGGCCACTTTGCGTGACTCACAACCGGGTATGTACCTGCCATTCGGCAGACGAAGCAGGATTGCGATATTCTGCCTTCTGACCGCGCGTCGAAAGCCTCTTACCCGGGCATCGGTCCAGCCCTCATGAACGTAGTATTCACCGGGGCCCTGGGGTTTCGGGCCGGGCACGTAGTTGTCCTGCGTGTAGTCAAGCGGCCTGTAGCGGCAATCGATGACGCGAACGCGCCAACGACGACAAGCGTCAAGTTTGCGTTTCATCTCCGCGTATGGGAGGCTGTGGTTGTAGATCATGAAGATGTATATGTGCTTGCGGATGTAGCCGGCGCGCTCAAGCATCTCCACAGCTCGCTTCACCCGAGGCCACGTGTTATACGAACCGTCCCACGCAATTCGCGGATTGACGAAATGCGCTGCCTT
>CBFDDG010000432.1:0-4419 GCA_965603505.1 uncultured Phycisphaerae bacterium
CCGGTTCCGCGCAGAAAAAGAACGGCATCACAGACGGTTAAGGAAATTCCTTAATGGGATCTGCCGCTACGGTACGAGGAAGAAGTCGGTGTCGCAGGAGGGGACTTCGCAGCCGTGGACTTCCGTGCCGCAGCACATGTCACGGAGAGTGTAGATATCGTCGTCGGAGATGCTGGTATACCGCACTTTCGTGAATTCCACGGAGCCGTCGTACAGCAGGGCATTCTGACCGCGGTAATTGTGGTTCCTGCTGTTGGAGCTGACCTGGCGCTCTGAGAGTTCCAGGCGGAGCAATGCGGAGTGATCCGACGGCAGATCCTCGAAAAGCGGGTTTCGATCCGCCATGAGCACTCGTTTTTGCGTCAGACCCCGGCTGTCGGACGTGGGACAGGTCATGCACACACTGAAGCTGATGTACATCCGACTGGGGAAATCGTTGGAACTTTGAATCTCGAATCCCTCAAAGCTGAGCCCGCGTGCCTCGCGTCGCCCGCGACAAAGGAACATTTTCGGCTCGACATAGCCGCCCGTGACGAGCAGCCAAGCCCAACGGCTGTTGGAATGATTCTCCTTGCCCTGGTAGCCCACCTTCCACCATGGCATTCCCGGGGTCATCGCCACAGCCGGCAACAGGCCGTCATGATCCGCCACGTAGTGGCTCAATCCTCCGTAGATGCTGGCCAATTGCCCGCCGCAGCGCGTTTGCCAATACTGGCAACGCATGAAACGAATCGTGGGCAAGAGAATACCGACGAACAACACAATCGCGGCCGCAGCGGCAATCATTTCACTCCAGTTGCGCCACAGGGGGATTCTGACGGTGCGAGGTCCCGATTGCTCGGCGGCGAGCCGTTCCTCCAGCCGGTCCCGACCGGAACCCGCCGGCGACGCCTCCTTCAGGCGCGAAAAAAGCCGCTCCGTCAGATCGTCCGGACACGGCTCCACCTCAACGCTCTCCAGCGGCGCAAGCGTAGACCGAAGCATCTGATGGATCTCGGCAGCCTCCTGGCTGGAAGTCAGGAGCATTTCCGCTTGAGTGGTCTCGTGCTCGGAAGTCAAACCCAGAGAGAAGTCAAATAACAATTGCTTTTGTTCGTCATTTAGCGTAGTCATTTGACCTCTTTGCTCCCCACCGATTCCTTCCAGTCTTTGGCGAAGCGGGCCACGGCGGTATGGAGCCTGCTCTTGACGGTTCCTATGGGTATACTGAGTGTGTCGGCCATTTGTTTGTAGGAAAATCTGTTAAAATAGGCCAGGATGAGGATCTCGCGCAGACTCTCCGGCATATTCGCTATAACCTCGCCAACCCGTTCCGCCGTTTCCGTCCGTTCTACCTCATCGTACGGCACGGTCGTGTCGGAGCCCAGGCTGTTGAGCATCTCGTCGAACGACATGTCCTCCGATTCGGAGATGGTCCCGATGGGCACGGCGGCGGTCCGCTGGCCCTTGCGCAGGGCGTCTTTGGCCTTGTTGGCCGCGATCGTGAACAGCCACGGCCGGAGCGGCCGGGTCGTATCGAAGCTCTTCCGGCTCGCGAACAACTGCAGAAAAGTCTCCTGGAAAACGTCATCCACGAGGTCCGGCTGATTCAAGAACTGTTTCAGAAAGGCATACAAACCGTTCTTGTACCGGCGGACGATCTCGCGAAAGGCCGCCTCGTCGCCCTCCATGTAACGCTGCAAGAGTCCTGCATCCGTCAGTTTTTCAAAGGGATGTTTCATAAGGATTTTCCCCGTACGGAATCCTATTATAAGAGATACCTCCCAAAAGGAGAAGCCCCTACCGGATTGATCGTGTCACAAAAGCTCGGTCTCGGATGGCTTCTCGGATGCGGGTGCGTTTTCCCGTGGTAGCACGGCCCGCCGCCGGAGAACCTCGGTGCCGATTCCGGTTATCGGGCCCTTTGGCTGGCGGCCTTCGGGTACGAGTTGCCAAGCCGCCCCGGGCCTGGCTATGCCGTCCCAATGCCACCCCCCCCCAAAAAAGACGGCAATTCAAGAACCGGGTGCCCCCGAGGATTGTATCAAATATCCGCATGACCCATACCGGAATGGCAATCGTGAAAGGGCGAACTATGGAAAGCTACAGAAGGATCTTAGAGAAGCTTGTTCTTGCATTGATGCTCGTCGCCTCGTTTGGGGCTTCCGTTGCGAGCGCAGCCGAGAGCGCAGAACCGAACGCGGCGGGGAGCTCCCCCATGGACCTGAGCAAGCTGGACGTGGGCACTGTCCAGGAGGTCCTCAACAGGATCTACACGTATCTGGCCGAATACGGCCTGAAGATCGTTGGCGCCGTATTGATCTTCCTCGTGGGACGCTGGGTGGCGAAGCTCCTTTCCCGGCTCGGCGGCAAGGCCATGACGAAAGCCAAAATGGATCCAACACTCGTCCATTTCGTCCAGGACCTCTGCTACGTGGCCCTGCTGACGTTCGTCATCATTGCCGTTCTGGCGAAACTTGGCATTCAGACCGCCTCTTTCATCGCGGTCCTCGGTGCCGCCGGCTTGGCCGTCGGCCTGGCGCTGCAGGGATCCTTGTCCAACTTCGCCGCAGGCGTCCTCATGCTCATTTTCAAGCCGATCCGAGTGGGCGATTTCGTGGAGGCCGGCGGCGCGAAGGGGTCCGTCAAGGAACTCGGGATCTTCACGACCGTATTGAACTCGCCGGACAACGTGAGGATCATCGTACCGAACTCGCAGGTCATGGGGGGCAGCATCAGTAACTATACCGTCAATGGAACGCGACGCGTCGACATGGTGATTGGTGTCTCCTATGGTGATGATCTCAAGAAGGCCCAAGAGGTCATCGAGGGGGTGCTGGGGGCTGAAGAGCGCATTCTTGCGGACCCGGCCCCGGTCGTGGCCGTCTCGGCTCTCGCCGACAGCAGCGTGAACTTTGTCGTCAGGCCGTGGGTCAATGTGGCCGATTACTGGCCCACCTATTTCGACTTGACGGCTCGGATCAAGCTTGCACTCGATGAAGGCGGGATTACAATACCATTTCCGCAGCACGACGTGCATCTCAAGAACGGTAGTCTGCCCGCTGCGAAGAAGTAGCATGGATGAGGGCAAGACAGGGATTGGGGCCTGCTTGCGTGCAGACCCGCGAACGGAACTCATGTAAGGAGGCCGAGAAATGCGCAGCTCTATATGGAAGTCAATGATCGTGTGCGTGGTCGCACTCACTCCGCTCGTCCAGGCCGACGAGATCCTTTTCAAGAACGGGGATCGTCTTTCCGGCGAGATCCTTCGATTGACGGACGGCAAGCTCGTCCTCAAGTCGGAGACAGCCGGCGAGGTCACGCTGAGCCTGGCGGACATTCAGACCTTCAGCAGCGAATCGGCCCTGTCGATCCACCTGAAGGACGGCACGGTGCTGCATCAGCCCGTCGCCGCCGCCCAGCCGGACGAGTTCGCCATAGAAGAGGGCGAGCCGCTTCGCGCCCAGACGTTCCCCCTGGCCCAGATTGCGTCCATCAATCCGCCGGCCAAGCCAAGGGCGAAGTGGACGGGGAGCCTTTCCGGGGCCGTCGCGTCGACACACGGCAACACCAAGGCGGACTCTGTCACCGGCAGTCTGAGCGTCGGCCGGCGGAGCGAGAAGGACCGGACGACGGTGACCGCCGATTACGCACGCACGGAGCAGCAAGACCAGGTTACCGGCCAGGACGAGACCATTGAGAACTGGTGGCGAGCGACGGCACAGTATGACTATTTTTTCACGAAGAAGCTCTACGGTTTTCTCAACGGCCGGTATGAGAAGGATGACGTTGCCGCTCTGGACCGCCGGATCATCGTCGGTGCCGGTGCCGGTTACCAGTGGGTCGAACGGGAGGATCTGGCCTTCTCCACCAACTTCGGTCTGGCCTCGCTGTACGAGAAGTTCGACACTGTGAACAACAGCAACAGCGAGATCTCGCTTCTTTTGGGATACAACCTCAACAAAACCCTGTGGCACAACGTCAAGCTTCTGCACGACCTGACCTATTACCCGAGCGTGGACAAGTTTTCAGACTACTACCTGACGAGCACGGGGGAGCTGCGGGCGACGATGATCGAGAACCTGTTCGCAAGCTTCCGGGTGATTTTCAACTATGATGCCACACCCGCACCGGGTCAGGGTAACACCGACGTCAAGTACCTGCTCGGCGTCGGCCTGAGCTTTTAGGCCGCGTCGCTTTCTGAACGCCCTGGGGCGGCATGATTGAGCCGGTATGCGTTTCGTTCCGGCAAGGCGGAGGAGGTGTGTCCAGTCGCTTCGGCTCACGATGTGAGTCGTCAGCGGCAGGGCGCGCCGTGCACACCGTCGGCCTGAAACAGGAAATCCAAACCTCTGGCGGACCCAACACACGCGCATTGGCCGCAGGCAACAGTATCCCGGCAATGCCGGCACGCACTTGCGTGTCTCGACTTGATTACCC
>CBFDDG010000433.1:0-4401 GCA_965603505.1 uncultured Phycisphaerae bacterium
GGGCCGCCGTCGATCGAGAGCGCCTTGCCGTTGACGAGCGCGTCGGCGACCTTGGCGTGGGCCGCATCCAGAATCCGCCCGAAGGTCTGCCGCGATACGTTCATCCGGCGGGCCGCCTCTTCCTGGTACAGATGCTCCAGGTCCGCCAGACGAATCGCCTCGAACTCATCGACCGTCAGCTCCACATGCTGCAAGACCGACAGGGGAATCCCCCGGGGCTTGTAGTAGGTGACCTCCGGAAGCCGGGCCACCCGTCTGCATTGTCTCGGTCTGGGCATGCCAGAGGTTCCCTTCGCAACGCAACATCCACACTGGCAACCGACTGCCGGTCCATCGGCCCGCGATCACAATCCGCAACATAAGAGCCGTGCGATCACGCGTCCAGAGACCACCCGCGCTCCACGAACTTGGCCTGGGCCCACGCCATGACCCGCCCATCGTGTACCAGTTGGGCCTTCAGTTGATATAAGGGCGGCGTATCGGACACAATCCACCCTCGAACGTCCAGGGCAAGATGGCAGGGAATGGGCTCCATGAACCGGACGTACAAATCCCCTGTCACCGCCTGCACACCCCGATGGAACAGGCAGTGGGTCATCGCCGCATCGAGCAGCGCGCTAGTCACACCGCCGTGCAGGATCCCATCATAGCCCTGGAGACCCGGATGCGCCTGAAACCGCGCACACACAGTGTTCGCATCCACGTCCCGAAAGCGCAAGCCGAGCGAGTCGGGGTTGCAAGTGCCACAGATCAGGCAGTGAGCGTGCCCGTTCTCGGCGTCACTGTTCACGAATCCCTCAATGGTCACAGACGTTGTCGCCCACTTCGAGGATCCCTGCCAGAAAGTCGCGCGCCAGTCGCTCCGGCGTTTCCTCCGGCGCGCCGGTCAACACGTCGATGCCCTGCTGCGTAAAGAGGCCTTGAGCGCGCTGGCCCATGCCGCCGGCAATCACCACATTCACCTGCTGATCGGCCAGCCATCGAGGCAACAGGCCCGGCTCGTGCGCGGGCGGCGTGACCAACTCCTGTCCCTGAATCTCCTTGCTCTCGCGGTCAACCTGGACAATGGCAAACTGCTCGCAATGGCCAAAATGCAACGACAGTCTGCCGCCCGTCAATGGAATCGCCACTTTCATCACGTTATGGTTCTCCTGATCGAATGATGGTTCTTCGGTTGGCTCACGTCTCAGGTCCCGGCGGGCATCGAGCAGCGGCTCGAACGCATGTCGCAGGGCCTGGGCCGTCGGATTGTCCGGATCGGCCGCGACAAACGGCCGGCCTCGATCGCCGCACCCGGCAAACGCCGGATCGATGGGAACGCTGCCGAGGAACGAGACCCTAAAGTCTCTGGCCATCTCCGCGCCGCTGTGGCCGGCGAAGATGTCGCTCCTCGTGTTGCAGTGTGGACAGACGAATCCGCTCATGTTCTCGATGATGCCGAGCACGGCGAGGTCCACGCGCTTGCAGAACGTGATGCACTTGCGAACGTCGATGGCCGCCAATTCCTGCGGCGTCGTGACAATCACCGCGCCATCGGCCCGGCCGAGAAGCTGGATCACTGAAAGCGGCTCGTCCCCCGTCCCCGGCGGGCAGTCCACCACGAGGTAATCGAGCCGTCCCCAATCCACCTGCTCAACGAACTGCTGAATCAGATTGTGCTTCATCGGCCCGCGCCAGATCAGGGCCTCGTCCTCGTTGGGCAGGATGAATCCGACGCTCATGACCTTCAGGTTCTCACTGTACTCAATCGGTTGAATCCGCTGGCCGTCGGCGGTGAGCTTGCGATCGCCTACCGCCAGCAGCTTCGGCACGCTCGGCCCGTGGATATCCGCATCGAGCAGGCCGACCTGCTTGCCCTGCAAGGACAGCCAGACGGCCAGGTTCGCCGCGACGCTGCTCTTGCCGACCCCGCCTTTGCCGCTCAGAACAATGAAGGTATGTGCGATCTCTGACATAGTTCAATCTTCCTTCCTGTTGTTTCGCGCGCTCTCAACGACCGCTTGCCACAACGCTTCGACCCGCCGTCTCAGCGGGCCGTTTCCGTGCTCCACAATGCTTTGCCCGGCGAGCTGCGCTTCGGTGACCACCGTGTCATAGGGGATCGTGCCGAGCACCGGGGCCTGTCGGCGCGCAGCCGTTTGCTCGATACTCTCCGAGATCTTCGGATTGATGTCAAACTTATTGATGCATACGGCCGCCGGGATCTGGAAATGCGCGGTCAGCTCCAGGACCCGCTCCAAATCGTGCCGGCCCGAGAGCGTCGGCTCCGTGACGACCAGAGCGAAGTCCGCGCCCGTCACGGACGCAATCACCGGACATCCCACGCCGGGTGAGCCGTCGACGATGATGAGGCCCATTCCGCGCTCGGCGCCGATGCGCTTCGCCTCCCGGCGGATCAGGGTGACCAGCTTGCCGCTGTTCTCCTCACCCGGTGTCAATCGAGCGTGCACCATCGGCCCAAGCCGTGTCTCGGAAATGAACCACCTTCCGTTGATGGCGGTCTCCAGCGCGATAGCATCCACGGGGCAAAAACGCGCGCAGACGCCACAGCCCTCACAGGCGACGGGGTCGATGCGATAGGTCTTCGCCACAACGTCGTTCGCCGGGCCGTCGAGCGCGACCGCCTCGAAGCGGCACAACTCCGCGCAGCGTCCGCAGCCGACGCACTTATCCGCGACGACGCGGGCAACCTTGCCGCCGCTGAACTCCTGCGTTTGCCGCACCTCGGGCGCGACGATCAGATGCAGGTCCGCCGCATCCACATCGCAATCCGCCAGCACCGCGTCACGCGCCAGCGCCGCGAACGCCGCAACGAGGCTCGTCTTTCCCGTCCCCCCTTTTCCGCTAATGACAACGATTTGCTTCACGTTGACCGCTCCCGGCGCCAGAACTCTGTCTTGCAGGATTGCAAATAGCTCTTCATCCCAAGCCCATCTGCTCACAAAGATCCGTCAAAAAACTTCTCATACCACCACAGAAAATGCCCCCAAGCATTGTCCAGTCGGTACCGGTTGTCCTGCGGCACCTCGCGGATGCTTTCCATCTGCTCCAGGAGCAAATCGCAAGGCACATCCTTGGCCAACAGCTCGTAGGCGCATTTGGCAAGCAGGAACTTCCCTCGAGCTGCTTCGTCGCCCGGGTTGTGGTCGGGATGGTATTTCAACGACGCCTGTCTATAAGCGCGTTTGAGCTCCTCGGCCCCGGCGTCATCATCCACATCCAGGACGCGACAAGCCGCACGGCGCGCCTGTAGGTCCCGGAGAATCCTCTCACCGAATTCGCCATCATCTCGGAGCATGTTGCAGCGCTCTCATTCGATCCAGATAAGTCAGGAGACCGTGAAACTGCCGGCGGATGCCGGGCAGCTCATCTGCGATCATCTTCCCGCTCGAGTATGCCTCTGCAATCCGACGGTCGTCCGCCAAGTGCAGGAGAACATCGATACTCTCGTCTTGGCAATATTGCTCAACCGCATCGTTGCCGATGCCGTGACGGTTAATGACCACGCCGAAGGGCAGCCCCAAGTCGCGCGTCAGCTCGACGGCCAGCTTCAGATCGTTCAGGCCGAACGGTGTCGGTTCGGTCACGAGCAATACGAAATCCACACCGCGCAAGGAGTTCACGACCGGGCACGATGTCCCCGGCGGGACGTCCAGAATCGTCAAGCCCGCCGGATCAATGTACGTCTTGACCTTGCAGATCAGGGCCGGGGTCATCACATGTCCGATTCGCAGCCGGCCGCTGGCAAAATCGATCCGGCCTGACTTGCCGATCTCGATCTCGCCGATCTTCATCGGTTCCGGCGTAATCGCCCCGGCCGGGCACACCTGCCAGCAGCCGCCGCACGAATGGCAGAGTCGGTCGAACACGAGCACCTGCCCTCCAAGGCAAACGATCGCGCTGTACTGGCAGAGCGCGCCGCACTCGCCGCACGCCGTGCACTTGGCCGCATCGACGTGCGGGATCTCCACCGTAGCATCCTCGCGCTCGGCAATCTCCGGCTTCAGAAAGATGTGCCCGTTCGGCTCCTCGACGTCGCAGTCGATGTAGCAGACCCGTTCGCCCGTCTCCGACGCAACGCGGGCCAGGTTCGTGGCGATGGTCGTTTTGCCCGTCCCGCCTTTGCCGGATGCGACCGCGATGACAAAACCGCCGGCCATCTCAACCGCCCGCCCCAAAGTGCGACGGGACGCTCGGCCCGGCAGCCTCGACGAGCTTACCCGCCTTGTACTGCTCGACGGCTTCAGCAACAGTGCCGGCGACGCCGGTGAAGAGCTTCACGTCGGCGGCTCTGAGCGCTCGCTCGGCATTGGGGCCGCAGTTGCCGGTGAGCACGGCTTCGGCTCCGGCGTCGATCACGGCCTTCGCCGCGCTGACGCCCGCCCCGCCGCCGGCGGCCGC
>CBFDDG010000434.1:0-4391 GCA_965603505.1 uncultured Phycisphaerae bacterium
TCTTGCGGGAAGTTCAGGTTGGCGTATTCGCCGTGGAGGGCCCAGGCGGCTCGGTCGTAGGCGCGGGCGGCGTCGGCTTCGACATCGAACTGGCCGAGGTACTTGGGGACGCCGTGTTTCTTGATGTGGGCGACCCAGATTCGCCGGCGTTTGTCCCAGGAGACGCCGAGGTACTGCGAGGAAGCGGCCGGGGCCGAGCGGCGGTTGGCGTTGTTCTGGGCGGCGGTGCAGTTGCGCAGGTTGTGCTTTCGGTTGTCGAGGCCGTGGTGGTTGACGTGGTCGCAGACGAGGCCGCCCGGCGTGTCCATGATCTGGCGGTGCATGTAGATCCGCTTCGAGCGGCCGGCGACCTGGATGTGCCGCACGGCGTAGCAGGTGTCGGCGTTGAGCTTGCAGCACCAGCGGAACTGCGAGAGCCAGATGTAGTCTTCGGGATCGACCTTGGCGAAGCGGCCCTGGGTGAGCGGGATCTTGCAGTAGTCGCCGGACTCGTCGCTGTGGACGGGCAGGGCGTTGCGGGGCCCGTGGTCGGCGTCGATGGTGCAGCCGTCGGCGTAGCGGAAGCAGGCGCAACAGTCGGTCGGGCGGACGTGCGGCCAGCGGGCCCGGCCGGTCCCGGGATCGGGCGTCGGCGAGCTTCTCACGCAGCAGAGCGTGCCCGCCACGTCGCGACAGAAGTAGCAGTGGCGGCACTGTCTCGCAGTCGGCATTTCCTGCATCACTGTGCCTTCGCGGAGGCCGTCGCAAAAAACTTGCGCCTCCACAATTGCGTGGAATTGCACGAATTTCGCGAAAAAGTGGGTCCTCCGGACCACTCGCGACGCTGTAAGTCGTTGCCAGCACAGGAATAAAAAAAGTTTCGGATTTCGGCGTTTGGGGTCCTGAAGTGTTGCACGAATTTTGCGAATCCTACCCGATTAGTAGGGTGTCTCGGTGTCGTCGGCCGGGGGTGAAGAGGGGCCTTCACTGTGGCAGAGGATAGAGGATTCGTCACTCGTGTCGGTGCGATCCGGACGGATTGATGCGGAGTCGGGTGGATTCTCGCGCAGTCTGTCATCCTGAACGGAGCGCAGCGGAGTGAAGAACCTGCCCTGAGCTTCGAAGGAACCCGGGCTGCGCACGGGAGAAACCTCCCATCCGATAGCCAGATCCTTCGGCTTCGCCTCAGGATGACAGAGTGCGTTGCGCGCGACTATTTCCTTGAATGCGTGTGAGGGGTATCCGTGCGTGGCGGCATCCGTGCGGGGGGCAGGGGACTGTCGCTGTGGCTGAGCGGCCCTTACAAGGCCGGTCTCGCGATTCCGGAGAACTCCTTGAAGATCCTCAGCATGCGTGAACTCTTCCGGTGTCCTGCGATCTTGTTCGCCATTTGCGAGGCCTTGGTCCCGGGCCGATCCTCGTACTTGTACACCTCGATCTCGTCGAATCGCGCATCGTGGAGGAACCGCAGCGTATCCGAGAAATCCGCATCCGTTTCCCCCGGAAATCCGACCATGACGTGCGTGTGAACGGGCAACTCGGGGATCGCACGCCGGAGCTGCCTCAGACACTGGCTGGCGGCGGCCGCGCTGTAGCCCCGCCGCATCAGCTCCAGAATGCGAGTGCTGCCCGATTGGACCGGGAAGATCAGGCCGGCGATCCTGTCCCGGTTCCCGGCCAGCAGATCGATCAAGCCCGCCTGGTAGCGGAGGAACCATCGCGGGTTGAATTCGGTCATGTGAAGGCGGAAGGGCGCCTTGCAGGCGAACATCTTGCGAAGCAGCTCGAGGATGTTCGTGCTGATGTCCTGCCCGTAGGCTCCGATATCGCCCGCCACGACGGCAAAGTCCTCGCGGCGTTCCCCAATCCCCTTCTGGAATTCGCGCAAGACCTGTTGTGTGTCCTTGGAGCGGAGCGAGCCGTGGGCGAATCTCACGGCACAGTAACTGCACTCATCGAGACAGCCGTTGGCGATTCGAATCACGAACATGTCTTCTTCGGAGAATGCACTTCTCTTCGGCCGCAATTTGTCGCGGACTCGATGGAGGAAGACTTTCGACGCCTCGAACTCCGATACGAAGCGATCGAGCATGTTGAAGCAGCTTTGCGCCTCGTCGATGCGCGGCTTGATCGTGTTGATGTCGTCGATCTGGCTGATCGGGATTTTTGCGTCTATGATGTCGTCGAGCGTATCCAGTTCTAAGGGAGGAACGAGCAGCGCGTTGAAGCCGTTGCCGAGGGCTGCGGGATTGATGCCGGGCAAACACCCGAGAACGACGAGCCGGGACGTGGCGGCGCGCTGCCGGTTGGCGACCGAAAGCAGTTTGAGTGCCTTTCTCTCGCTGCGCTGGTTCACGCCGCAGGTGAAGACCAGGACCAGGTCCGCCTCCCTGAGACTCTGTCGGATGCTCCAGCCGTTGGCCTCGAAATAGGAGAACAGAAAGGCTGCGTTCACTCTTGCCCGGGGACAGCCATTGGCGAATGCTATGCACGCTGAAGGCATGTTCTTCCTCCGCACGCAAACCGGACGCACACGATATCATCCATCTCATCACCTGCCATATCACCGATCTCGCACCGGCCCTGCCGCCAACGCCGGCTAACTTGCCGAAAGCACGCCCGGAGATTCTGTGCTCATCGATGATCTCCAAACGCACCGGCTGCTCACAGAGAGTATCGTACCGGCATCCTGGCCGCTTGAATCAGAAACGTGTTATGCCTGCCTGCATCGCGACATCGTCGCCGAGGGACCTCCTTACCGGACGTTATTGTACGGGTGGGATTCCGTCGCTGTCAAGGAGTTTTTTTTGATTCGAGGGCAAACTGGCAGGATCATTGTGATGCGGACGTTCCGGCCCGGAGGTCTTCGATCCGCGTGGGGCAGCCGTCGAAGGTGTTGTCCTCCAGGATGACTCGCTGCGCCTCGCGGCCGATGCGAATGCCCGTTCGCTGATGGCCGCCCGCCGTGTTCTCCAGTCTTGTGCCGCGGATCGTGATGTCCCGCGTCCTTCCCTGGATATCGATTCCGATTCCCGGCTTCTGGCCGCCGTTGTCGCGAATGAGGCAGTTCTCAATCCGGTTGCGGTGGCCGCAGCGAAATTCGCCGGCCTCCTTGCGGAAGAGGATGCCGGTCTCGCCGTTTCGCTCAATCGTGCAGTTCGTGATCAGGTTGTCTGTGTCACGGTGTCCGATGCTGATTCCGTATTGGCCGTTCTCCGACAGCCGGCAGTCGTCCACGAGCCCATCGGAGACGCTCCAGCAGAAGAAGAGCCCCAGGCGGTTGCCCTTCGCGTGGCAGCGGCGAAAGACGGGCCGCTGGGATCCGCTGCCCGGATGGAACCCGAGATCGGCGTTGTCAATGGCCCGGCAGTTATGGAACTCGATGTCATCGCAGACCTGGAAGCTGAAGCCGTCGCCGTTGTAGCGGCGCGCGGTGACGTTCTCGAATCGCCATCGATTGCAGTGTTGGATGAAGACGGCGCCGGCGAAGTTGCCGTTGATGTGCTCGTTGCCGTCGCGGTTGCCGTCGAGCACGAGGTCGCTCACCTGTACGTCATCGACGTTCTCGGCCGTGAGGATTGGGAAGATCGTCGCGGCCGTGGCCTCCTTCTCGATCCAGAAATTCTCAAGCGTCAGTCGATCCAGAAATAGCGTATCTCCCTGGATCGCGGTGATCGTGGCGCGCAGGACGTCATACTGCCAGTCTCCCGGGCCCGTTTTCGAGCGGAGCATGATGCCTCCGCCCGGCGTGAATCCATTGGCGTCGCGCACCTGCACGCCGTACTCGAACCAGTCCGAGTCCCTGGCGAGTGTCGTGACAACAGAGTCGGCCTTCCGGAGCACGGTCCCTTCGCCCGAGCCCTGCAGGGTGATGCCGGGCCGCAGGTGGAGAGCGTTTTGCAGATCGTACACGCCCGGCAGAATGTGAAGCGTCCCGCCGCCCAGCCGGTGCAGGTACTCTATGCCGGCCTGGAGGATCTTGTCGTCTTTGCCCCGCAGGTCGCCTTCCGTCTGACCGACGGTCAAGACCGGGGCCCACCGGTCTCGCATCGGGCGGTTGGTCGTTGTCACGGCCGCGGTCCCCCTATCTCGCATCTCCGCGCCGGCGTCTCCAACGGTCGTGAAGGAGAGAATTGCGACGAAAGCCATGCGGATCGTTCTGTATTTCCACATCGTTGCGCCTTTCATGAACTTCTCACCGGGGATCGGTGCGTCTATTGATGATTGAATAGCCAGTTGAACCACGGAACTGACCATGTCATTCCCGCGAAGGCGGGAATTCAGTATTTTCCGCGGCTTTCCTGGCCCTTCGCCTACGCGGGGGCAGCGTCATCGGTTGCATTTGGCCATTCAATCATCATTAATATCTCCCGAGTGTCTCCGCGAGCTGCACGAGCTTCCTGAGACGGTCG
>CBFDDG010000435.1:0-4382 GCA_965603505.1 uncultured Phycisphaerae bacterium
AATGGGAGAAGAGCCGGCTGGAGCCCGATGGCCTCTTCTGGCAAATCGACGACCGGGATGGGATGGAGATGTCCGTTGGCGGAAGCGGCAAGCGAGCGACGATCAATTCCTATATGTATGCCGACGCGGTGGCCATCGCGAAGATTGCCTCGCTCGCAGGACGGCCGGACGTCGAAAAGCAGTTTCGAGAGAAAGCCGAGAGGATCAAATCGCTCGTTCAGACGAAGCTCTGGGATCGCAGGGCCGAGTTCTTCAAAACGCTCCCACGCGACAAGGAGACCCTCGTGGACGTGCGGGAGCTGCATGGCTATACGCCGTGGTACTTCAATCTGCCCGACAACGGATACGAACGGGCCTGGCGGCAGCTCATGGACCGCCGGGGCTTCTATGCCCCCTTTGGCCCGACGACCTGCGAGCAGAGGCACCCTCGCTTCACGGTTTCGTATAAGGGACATGAGTGCCAATGGAATGGGCCGAGCTGGCCCTACTCCACGTCAGTCACTCTCACGGCCATGGCCAACCTGCTGCACAACTACAATCAGAACGTCGTGGCAAAGGCCGATTACTTCAACCTGCTGAAGATCTATACGAAGAGCCATCGACTCACGCGGGCAGACGGCCGGGTCGTTCCGTGGATCGATGAGAACCTGAATCCACGCACCGGCGACTGGATCGCCCGCACCCGTTTGAAGACATGGAAAGACGGCACATGGGACCCCGGTAAAGGCGGCAGGGAACGCGGCAAGGACTACAATCATTCCACCTATTGCGACCTCGTCATCACAGGTCTCGTAGGGCTGCGCCCGCGGGCGGATGACACCGTCGAGGTCAATCCTCTGGTTCCGGAGGACACATGGGACTGGTTCTGTCTTGACAATGTTCTCTACCACGGTCACGCGCTGACGATCCTCTGGGACCGCACGGGCAACCGATACGGGCGAGGCAAGGGCCTTCGCGTGTTCGCCGACGGCTCGGAAATCGCTCAGGCAGATTCGCTCCAACGAGTGACAGGGAAGCTCCCATCGCCTCGGGCGGACACGTCGGCGGGCTGGTATAAGTACGCGTCCAACCCCGTGCTTGGAGGCAAGCTGGGCACCTGCTTCGACGTGACCCTGCTCCGGGAGGACGACACGTACCGTATGTGGTTCTCATGGCGTCCGAAGAAGTCTGTCGCGCTGATCGAAAGTCACGACGGCCTCCATTGGGGCGGGCCGCAGATCGCACTCGGCCCCAACAGCGACACCGAATGGGAAGAGGACATCAACCGCCCCGCCGTCGTCAAGCGCAACGACGGCTATCACATGTGGTACACGGGGCAGGCGCGAGGTCATAGCTGGATCGGCTATGCCACCAGTCCGGACGGCCGCACCTGGACACGTGTCTCGGCCGAACCGGTGCTTTCATCGGAACAGCCGTGGGAGAATGTCGCGGTCATGTGCCCGCACGTGCTCTGGGATCGGCACAGGCAACTGTATCGGATGTGGTATTCCGCCGGCGAACAGTACGAGCCGAACGCCATCGGATACGCCACCAGCCCCGACGGCGTGCACTGGACCAAACACAAGGACAATCCCGTGTTTGCCGCCGACCCGAACAGCGAATGGGAACAGCACAAGGTGACCGCCTGCCAGGTGATCCCCAACAGCGAATGGCATACGGTGTTCTATATCGGCTTTCGCGACGAGCACCGGGCCCAGATCGGGCTGGCTCGCTCGCGTGACGGCATTACCGGCTGGCAGCGCCATCCTGCCAATCCAATCATTTTCCCCGTCGATGGGGCGTGGGACGCCGACGCCTGCTACAAGCCGTTTGCGATCTTCGACCGCCGGAACGATCGCTGGATGCTCTGGTACAACGGACGCAAAGGAGATATGGAACAGATCGGACTGGCGCTGCACCCCGGCTTGGATCTCGGCTTTCCGTCGCCGTAACTCATCGTCTAACGCAGATTCATGTGCGTCGTGCTCGTGCCAGGGCATGGGAAAGGTCCGGCAGGGACCTCCTCACCGACCCACTTCGCATCGAAGAAGTCACGATCGCACATCTTCAGGCCCGCAAAAAACGGCAACGCCTCCGGGCAGGACCAACCAAAGCGCATCGTCTTCGTATCGAACGAGACGTGCAGGTCTGCTTTCACGCTGTGCGTGCCGAACCCCCTGCTTCGCCACGCGTCGAGATCGACGGCATCGCACGCTGCGAAAAGGTTATTGTCACAACGGTTTTCATCATCCAGGATGAAGACGCCCATGCTCGCGTCGACGAAGACGTTGTTCAGCACGGCGTTGCGCTTACACGTGGAGAGCCGGCCGTTGACGACTCGGCCTTCGCAAATCCGCATCTCGACGGCGTGCTTCGTGCAGTGGGCGACGAAATTGTGGGCGACCGTCAGCTCGTCGCAGTCATGCTGGTAGATGCCGCTTCCCTGAATGTTCCAGAGGAAGTTGCGGTCCACGAGATTCGGCGCCTGTGAGGCCTCAATGAAGATGGCGCCGTTGCAGGACTCGACGTTCACAAGGATGTTTTGCGTGACCCGTGCGTTGATATTGGCGTAGTCAAGCCAGATGCCGGGGGCGGCCTGGATATCCGTGATGACGTTCCGGCGAACCAGCGTGCCCCGGTTCAGCAGCAGCTTGATCGCGCCGGTTTCCCAGTACCGCTGCACATCCTGCCAGCCGCAGTGGTGGATCCGATTGTTCTCCACGAGGGCACTCCTGACCAGCAGCCCCTGGATGCCGCCCGTTCCGCATTCGTACAGCTCGTTATTGCGGACGATTGTGCAGCCCGGACTCTTCCCGGCCCGCGGCGTATCCGTGACTCGGCTTGCCCTGCTCTCGTCCGTGCGGGCGCCGATCTCAATGCCGACGGAGTTGACCTGACGAACGACGTTGTCCTCAATGATCCAGTGATGTCCGCCCATCGTGAAGAGCGCCCCCACGCCCGTACGCGGGAGCCCGTTGCCGGCGTGCTCGATGACGAAACCCTTTACGCGGATGTATCCCAGGTCGGGGATAACCGGCTTGAAGATGTGCTGTCTTGTCGTGATCTCGAAGGCTTGCCCGTGCGGATCGGCTCCGGCGTACGGGTGGACGTACAAGACGGCGCGCTCGGTATCGACCCAATAGGAACCATCCCGCTTGGATACATCCTCCAGGCTCGCCTGCTGAGCCAGCCGCCTTCCGTTCTGGAAGACCAGTCCCCTGCCCAACGTGTAGGGCAGCTTGCCCGCCCACTCTTTGGCCCACGGCATGAGCTCGATGTCGGCCGCACTGGCGTTCTGCGTCAGGAACGGATTGTCCGGACCGAACAGATCGGCCGGCAACGACGCCCGCCATACCCTGCCCGAGTGTTCTTGCACCGGCTGCCAATCCGGCTCGAACACCTCGGAGCCCTTCAGAATCACCTCGGCGCCGGCAGCCGCTTCGAAGCTGATCATGGCGTCCGGCCCGGTCCCGCCGACGCCCGGCTGCACCAACTCACGATAGACCCCGCTCTTGACCACGACCTTCTGGGCGGGCTTTGCCAATTGTGCGGCCCTGTTGATGGTCAGAAAGGGATTTGCCTCCGTCCCATCCCCGTCATCGGAAGCCCGTGGATGGTTGCGGTCCACGTAGTAGACTTTGCGATAAACCGTCTGATCCCTCCAGGTCCGGAATTCAGTGCCATCGGGAAGAAGCACAGGTGGATCGAGCGAAATGTCCGCATGCACCGAGCCGATGCCTATCCCAAGGAGGACCCATAGACATGATAACGCGATTGTTGCGCTTCTGCCTCGAAACTGCATACGCACCTCACAACATAATTCACAGGTGATCCTCGAAGCGTACCGCCAGCCAAAGATTCAATCAAGGGCTATGTTGGCCATTGATTTCACCGCCCTCTTATGTCACATTGGGCCGGGTCGGCTCGGGATCAGCTTTAAGGAGATGCTCGTTGGCAGGGATGGCTCAGACGTACCCGATCTCCAGCCCTTTAGCCGTGGTGACCGTGCTGGCAGGGATCACGACGCTGTTCTTCTGGATGGAGCATTACACCAAGTGGCGATTCTTCTCGTTCTTCCCTCCGCTGGTGTTCGTCTATCTGGTGCCCATGGTTCTCTCCAGCACGGGAGTGCTGGTCCATGAGAGCCCGGTCTACGACTGGATGGGCGGAACCATGCTGCCCTTCTTCCTGACCATCCTGTTGCTGAAGGTGGACATCGTCTCAACCGTGCGCGTGATGGGCAAAGGCATCCTGGTGATGCTATGCGGCACGGCGGGCGTCGTACTGGGGGCACCGCTGGCCTACCTCGTCGTGAAGGGCAAGCTTGATCCGACCGCCTGGAGGGCCTTCGGAACGCTGGCCGGCAGTTGGATCGGCGGGACCGGGAACATGGCGGCGGTCGG
>CBFDDG010000436.1:0-4379 GCA_965603505.1 uncultured Phycisphaerae bacterium
GCGCGGAGGCCAATCAGGATGGTCCTGATCGTAGTTGACGCGCCCCGCGACACCTGCTTACTTGAGGTGCGCGTCTTGCCGGCGGAGACCAAGGAGGCCGTGAGGGACAGGGCCTGCCGTCCCGCGCGTAGAGTTTGGCCGGGGATTGCAGGATGGGCTTTCCGATTCCTTCAGGACATGCTACCGTGACGGAATCATGAACGAAATCGATAAAGACCTTCGGCGGCAGGTCAACCAGTTGGTTGATGCGTACCGGGATCGGTGTCTGTGGTTTCTTCGGGCAGACTACTATCCCACCGAGCTGCAGGATGTGCTGCGCACGCTCGACTATATTAGACGGTACGGCGATCGGGAGGCATTCCGCAAGGCTGGGGAGTTGTATCAATGGCTGTCACCGGATTCCAGCAAGCCATTTGCCGCCTCATAGCGGCCAACCGCCTCGAATGCGGAGAGGCCCATGTGGCGGGGGGCGTCGCGTTGAACCTCCTGGCCGCTGGCACGCGGATTTCCCGCGATATCGTCCTTTTTCACGACACACTCGAAGCTCTGGATGCCACGTGGCAAGCCGACCGCAAGCTGCTCGAAAGTCACGGCTATGAATTGCGATCCGTTCACGAACGCCCCGGCTATGTCGAGGCCGTGGCGGGCAAGGGGCCCGATACGGTGCTGATGCAATGGACACGCGACAGCGCCTTTCGATTCTTTCCTCTGGTCCAGCATGAAGAACTGGGATTGGTGTTGCATCCGTTTGACCTGGCAACCAACAAGGCCCTGGCGTTGGCAGGACGCCTCGAAATCCGTGACTGGATCGACATGATCACGTGCCACGAGCGAATTCAGCCCTTGGGATACCTGGTATGGGCGGCCTGCGGGAAGGACCCAGGCTTCAGCCCTCTCACGATTTTGGACCAGGCCGGTCGTTCCGGGCGTTATGCGAACGCGGAATTAGAGGAGCTCTCCTTTGACGGTCCGCCCCCCACCCTTGTGGATCTGCTGCGGAAATGGCATCTCATGCTTGGGGAGGCCCGTGAGATAGTTGCGGTCCTGCCCGCAGGGCAAGTGGGCACGTGCGTGCTCCAGCACTCGGGGGATCTCTATCGAGGGAACCTGGCACAACTCAAACGGGATCTTGCAGCGGACGATCTGGTCTTTCACCCAGGCAGCATCCGAGGGGCCTACCCACAGATCTCTCGATGATTTCTTATGCGGATTCACGACCGGCGCGACTGGAGGGCCGGGATCAGGATACACCCTATCTGCTGCTATTCGTCTGGTTTCTCGGCGACCATAGCGCTCCGATGCGAGTTGATTGGTCGGCCGCGATCAGGAGGCAACCGGGACGGGCCGGGGCTGAAACCGCATCTTGGCTTGTCCGATCAGATAGAAGCTGCCTGTGATGCAGATCAGGTCCTCCCGGCCGACGGCACTGTGCGCCAGTTGCAGGGCCTCGCCCAGACTGCTGGCGGTCTGGTACATCTTGCCACAGATTTCCGCGTACGTATCGGCCAGCTCCTGCGGCGAGACGGCCTTTGACGAGCTGCTTCGCGTGAAAATCGCCTTGTCGGCCCCGTACTGGAGTTCCGTCAACATCCCCACGACGTCCTTGTCGCTGTTGCAGCCAAAGATCACGACCATGGAGTCGTAGGGGATATTCTGGCCGATGGCGTGAATCAGCGCGCGAATGCTGGCGGCATTGTGTGCGCCGTCGATCATCACGCGCGGGTCCTCGTAGATCATCTCCATCCGTCCGGCCAGCGTCACCTTGCACAGCCCGTCGGCGGATTTGTCGCTGTCGATCTCGTAGCCGGCCGACTTGAGCTTGTCCAGCAGCGCCAGGGCCAGGCCGCAATTGATCGCCTGGTGCTTGCCCTGTAGCGGCACGCGCAGGTGCTCAAACTTGCTCGTCGGTGTCGTCAGGCAGATCCGGGTGTGAGGGCCATGCTCGCGCGAGGTCTCGAACCGGTACGAGAAGTCGATATCGCTGCCGGTAATGCTCAAAGGCGCTTTGACGGCGAGGGCCTGTGCCTTCAGGACGTCCATCGCGACAGGTTCCTGTTGCACCGTGATGGCCGGGATACCCCGCTTCAACACGCCTGCCTTCTCCATGGCGATGTGGTCGAGCGTATTGCCAAGCTGCTTCTTGTGATCGATGCTCAGGCTCGTGATCCCCACGACTTTCGGCCAGATGACGTTCGTGCTGTCCAGTCGGCCGCCCAGACCCGTCTCAATGATGCCGATGTCGATCTCGCAGTCTGCGAAATGCATGAACGCCAGGGCCGTCATGATCTCGAAGAATGTCGGCGGGTCATCTTTCGCCAGTTTTTCGATGGAAGCGTACGCCCGGTTCATCAACCTGAACATCTGGGGCTCGCTGATCATGCGGGAATTGACCACGATCCGTTCGTGCAGATGGACCAGGTGCGGCGACGTATACAGACCCACCGTATAGCCGTTGGCTTCGAGCATCCGGGCCAGCATGGTCGCCGTCGAGCCCTTGCCCTTCGTGCCCGCGATGTGGACCGTGTTGATCTTGGCGTGAGGATCGCCCAGGAGAGACAAGAGTCTCTCCATCCGTTCCAGGCTGAACGTTGTCACGTTGTAGCGTACGCGCTCTTCCTTCTCGTAGTCGGTCTTCTCGAGGAGATAAGCCAACGCTTCCTTGTAGTTTCTGAAAGCCTTCTTGGCTTTAACCGGGGCGACCTTGGAAGAGATCCTTCTTGCCTGTTTCTTTCCGGTTGTCCTTATTGTCTTGGCCATGAACCCGCTATGTTAGCAGATCGCGCTGGCGTAGTCAACTATCACTCGGTGTCGGTCCCATGAAAATCTGTGCTACGCTCCTGTCGTCTTGCATGTAACATTCTATAGATAAAGGTTTTATGAATTCCTTCTGATTGTGTTGCCGTCTTCTGCGCTTTATTAGAACATTAGTAGTTCTGTTGAGAATATTACTTATGCTTATGTGGCTGGTGTTGTTCTGTTTGGCCGCCCGGAGATGATCCGTCGATGTCGGCCGATTCCCGAATCTGTGGATACGGATCCGTGTCGCTGGCCTGCAGCTACAACTCATCCATCACAAGCACGCTGGCTCGACAGCCTATGAGGCTGCTGGGGAATTCCCGGCGCGCAAAGCGTCGCCGCCAACTCGGCGATACGAGACCGGGGACCGTCGCCGGAGGCAGCGTGGGCTCTTGGCATATCGATCGGTACAAACGGGCTCGCTTCGACTGACTGTCAGGACCGACGCCGCCGAATCGCCAGCAGTCCCCCGAGACCCAGCAGGGCAAACGTGGCCGGCTCAGGGACAACAACGGCGAAAAAACCGACCGGATCCACGTCCCCGCTGTTAATCTGAATTCCTTCGATGATCGCATCGATGCCGAGCGCGACACCGTTGTCGTCGAGCAGATCCGTGATGCCGAATGCGACGCCGCCGATCGGCTGGTTCGCATTCAATATGCCTATCCTTTTGAGTCCCGTATCGCCCCAGGCCGACTTGGGGATCTCCACCGCTTGGCCCAGTTGCCCGCCAAGGAGAATCGCCTGTACGGTGAATTCGTCGTTCATGCCCGCTTCAAAGAGGAAGAAGTCTGGATTCTCGCCATTGCTGTCGCGCCATATCTTTTTTTTGTCGATCTCGGTTACTCTCCATACCCCTGAATTGACGCGAGCTGCAATGGAGTTCAGATCGAAATCATCAGCGTATTTGATATTGCTGCCGAGAAGGGCTGAGCCGGTCGATTTGCCTGTCGCGAGCTTTTCACTGTCCCGGGTAACCGTGTAGTCCTTTACCGTCGTGTCGCCTTTCACAGTCACACTTTGGAGCGTGTAGGGCGGCATGCCGTTCGTACCGGCGTCCACGCTGGTAATGGGCTGAATCATGGCTGAAGATACGCTGGCCGCAAGCAGCACCGATAGCACGGTTGCCGAGACAATATGCGCATAAACTTTCATACCCCATGTCCTCCTTTCCTCAGTGGCAAGGGTACCGCCGGATTCGGGCTGCTGAAGCCAAAGGCAGGTCTCTTGCCACCACGAGCCTATTCATAGTAGCTCTCTTTTGCCAATTATACCCATACTACCTATGTTGTCAAGTAAAATTCCGCCATTTGCGAAAATCGTGGGGGCCGATGGGGATTTTGCGAGGAGGCCCCCATCCAGCGGGCAGAAAAAGCCCATCGTGCGATTCAGGCAGGATCATGAGGCCAAACCGGCTTTTCATCCGGGAAAAAGCTCGAAGGATCCCATGTATCAGCGCATAAACAGAGCCCCGGCGGGTTGTCGCTGGGGCTCTTTGTGCACTTGCGAGCCGTTTCTTGTGTGGCTGTGGTGGCTATTCGGCCGATTCCGGCTTGGTCACGCGAATATCATCGACGAAAAGC
>CBFDDG010000437.1:0-4373 GCA_965603505.1 uncultured Phycisphaerae bacterium
CCTCCGGAGCCAAAGGTTAGAGGTTCGAATCCTCTCGGGGATAGTGAGGAAGTAGCGAGAAGACAAGCACTTACGACACCAAACAGGACAGACTTCGCCCCCACAAATCAAGAGCCCGTTTCCGGCCTGTTTTCTGAGCGAGAAATCGACCTGGACCCAAGAACGGTCATTCCGCGGCGGCCGCAGCTTGCGCCCGAGCTGCCCGCGGCCGCCGTGAGAATGGCCGGGCAACAAAGGAACGGCCATGGAGCTCAAGAAGCAATCACTTCCCAGGATTCTTGATGAGGTCTGCAACTACCGTCTCTATCGGCTTTGGCTTGCCGCCTTCGTCTCCCTTCTTCTCCGCAATAGATAGGAGTTCCTGAGCGACAGCGAATTTCTCGGCGGCCGGCTCTCTGCCCTTGACTGTAGCCACCAAGACTTGCACGAGACGGTCAAGAATCTGTCTGACCGCCTCGGCCGAGTACCCGCCGAGCAGCGCGATCCCGCTCGGTCCCAACTTGGAGATTGTGCCAACGCCATCAAAGAGGCCCCGGCCGAAGTTCGCAAGTATGACGCCCGCGACCACACCTACGGTGAATCGAACGAGGTACACATAGGCGTAATTGGTCTCGAAGGACCGGTTGCGGATGTAATGCTGCATAGTGAATAGAGCACTGAACGCGGCCCCCAGGAGTGCGGCACACAAATAGCTCTGCTGCGTGAGTTTAGCCAGGGTTGCAACACCTAACGTCCCTTGTTCTGTCTCGGACTCAGGTTCACTGGCATCATTGGTCTGACTGAATTCAGACTTCGCGTCGTTGGCGTCCGTGTCGGGTGCCGCATTTTCTTCGGGACTATTCGGATCTTGGCCCGCGTTGACTGCCTGTTCCCTCTCGGCCGAATAAGCTGCCAATTCCCATGAAACACGAATGTAACAGCGAAGGCCAAGTCCAGCCATGGCAATGAAGAATCCGAAGAGTACCCACGTCATCAAGGGGCGACGGTTGTGCCGCAACCGCTTTAGGGAGAACTCTGTGGCTGCCAGAGAATGCGGCGTTGCCGGGACGATCAGTGCGGCAAGTTGTTCGTGCAGTTTCAGCACCTTTTCGAGCCGCCGGGTGGTGCCGGACTCATGGCTTGTGTCGCTGGGGCTGACATCTTTAAGCGGAGGGAGGAATTCCTGCACTGCCTTGGATACTACTATGCCCCTGTTGCGACAGTGCTCCAACATGAGCCTGATATCGTCGGCGTACTCGCTCAAGGGCACACTCTTGGCTAAGAACTCCAGCAGGGCCTTATCAAGTTCCTCTTGCTCGGCAGGTTTGGGCTTCGGCGCGTTCGACGAGGGGGCTTCATTCTCTTGTTTTCCCATCGGACTCTCCCTTTCTCATGGCGTACGTCTTCCGGCTTGCAGCGTCTCTTCCGCAAGCCAACAGCACTACCTTAGCGGTGGGTGAGGTTCAATCACAGGGTGCGTCTCAATACCGTTGTCTCACCCTAACCGCCCTTCATTTCACCCCCCGATCCGGCAGTCTGTCAATTGGGGAAAGTACGTATTTTTTGGGTAGCAGCCAGATTTCAAAGCGAGATTGGGGCGCAATCAAATAACTTGGTATGCGGTCCTCAGGAGATGGCGGGCGATGCGCGGCGGAGCGCGGCCAGCAGGGCGGGGTCGGTCCCGTCGCAACGGGCGAGGCGGCAGACGATCAGGCAGACAGCGACCGCCATTCCGCCGAGGAATCCGCCGACGTGCTCCATGTAGGCGGCGGGGAAACCGCCGACGATGCCGGCGGCAAACGTGGCCAGAAACCACGCGATGATGAGCCAGGGCCCGAGACGCCCAAACTGTCGATAACAGATGACGACATGCATTCCGAGCACGCCCATAACGGCGCCACTGGCCCCGATAACCGGGCGGCCGTCAAAGGCGAGGTGCACCAATCCGGCGGCGACTCCGGCCGCGATGTAGGCGAGCACGTAGGTCGGGTGGCCGAGCCTGGGGCATACGTAGTACCCGACGATCCACAAGGTAATGAGATTGCCGACCAGATGCACCGGGGTCATATGGAGCCACATATGCCCGAGCAGGCCGGGGATTGACCAGCCTTCCAGAACCAGACCCTTGAGATGCTGTGCGCCGGGATCCAGCAGCATCTGAACCGCGAAGGCGCATGTCGTCAGCAGGATGACGACGTAATTGCCCCACGGTGTTCCCGTCGAACGAGTCCCTGTCAGCGGGCGAACATACGCAAGCATAAGCCTCCTGCCGTATCAAGCAGTCCTTTTCCATGCATCCGAGCTGTGTACAGCATAGGCCGTGTGGCCCGCATGTCAAGAGAAAAGTCCGATAGTACGCTGAATTTAGGCGTTTGGCACGCCTTGTGCAGAGTCAAGACAGCCCGAAGGCGAGGCCGGACACGCCTCGGGAGAACCAAAGCATTCGCAAGTTAAGCCGGGCACGCTGTTTGTCGATAAGAAAACGGCTGTTGAGATGACTTTACCCAGGGGCCCTCGCACCCTGTCTCTCGGACAGCCTGTACGATGCGGGTAACCCTGGGACCTTTCAATAGGTGGATGCGGGTATGGCTGAAAGGCCGCAGACGACAAAGGTCGTTCTGATCGTCATGCTGGGAATTATCCTGGTCGTTGTTCTGCTCATCCAGTTCGGCGGATTGCCGGGCGGATCAAAGAAGGACGGGCCGGGGGTTGCGGCGGGGCAGGACGGCCAGACCGATCGACCGGCCGCACCGAACGTACCAGCCCCTGCCGCCACGATCGCGATGCAGTGGAAACGGCCCGACCCGGTCGGCCCGATCCTGCGCGATCCCACGCAAATGGACCTGTCCCAGGCGCCGAGCCCCGAGCCCGATGAGGGCCCCGACACGCCTGTGCCTGCCAAGCCCGAGTACGCCGTCCGAGGCATCATCTACAGCACGGAGCAGCCCTCCTCCATCATCATCGACGGACGCATCCTGCACGAGGGAGATACGATCCATGACGCCACGGTGGTCAGGATCACGAAAGAATACGCGGAACTGAGCCGTGGCGACAAGACGTGGACGATCAGACCCGGCGAATCCAACAGCGAGCCGGAGTGACTTTGCCGACGAAATCGAACGTAGTGACTGATTGTAGGAGATTGTGAACATGAATCCGACAGCCTGGCGAAACAGGGTTCTCTCGCTTGGATTGGTGGCATGCCTGGCCGCGACGGCGATCGCGCAGGCGCCGGCCCCGCTGCCCGGTGGCATGCAGCCGCCGGAACAGCCGACGGCAGGCCCGGAACTCCAGCGAAGAATGAAAACCAAGATCAGCGTGGATTTCCGGGAGGCGCCGATCGAGGACGTGATCAAGAGTCTGGCGGAGCAGGCCAACATCGACATCGTCAAAGGTCCCGCCGTGACGGGCACCGTCACCGCCACGCTGACGGACGTGTCGCTGGATGAGGCGATGGAGAGCATCTTCTCCGTTCACGGCTTCGGGTATACGACCAGCGAATCCATCGTGCGGATCATCCCCAAGGCCGAGTTGGCGCAGTATATCCTCAAGTATCGGACGAAGATGTATCGGATCGACTACGCCGACATCGAGGAAATGAACACGTTGGTTTCGGGGATGTTGACCGCGCAAGGCAAGATTGCAATGAGCAAGACGACGGGGCATCTGTGCGTCACGGACACGGAGGACCAGATCGAGATGCTCGATGCGCTCATTGAAGAGATGGATCGCGAGACGCCGCAGATTCTCGTGGAGGCGAGGATATATGACGTTTCCTGTTCGGATTATCTGGATCTCGGCTTTGACTGGTTTGCCGGGACATTCACGCTGTTTGACACGACAACGGGCTTGCCCGTTGTGGGAGAGGCGAAACCCTACGGGAATGCCCAGTTCAATTCGGGCATCGCACAGGCACCAAAGGGGGCTTTCGGCCTGCGGCTCGGCATTCTCACCGAGAACATGGATATCGATGTTACCTTCAAGGCCGTCAAGGACAAGATCAAGTCCCGGCTGCTGGCGAACCCGAAGATCCTGGTCCTCAACGACGAGGAGGCGACCATCAAGATCGTTGAAGAGATCCCGTACCAGGAGCTGACGCAGACCTCGGGCGGCGGCAACATCGGCACGACAAAGTTCAAGGACGTCGGCGTCGAGCTGGTGGTGACGCCGCACGTTACCCGCGAAGGCAAGATCCGACTGATGCTGAACCCAATGTTCAGCGTCCAGACGGGTTCGGTCCCCATCTTCATACCGACCGGCGCTACTCAGACCATCAGCAGTGCCCAGCCCATCGTGAACAAGCGGGAAGCCGTGACACAGGCCCTCATCAGAGACGGCGAGACCGTCGTGATCGGCGGCCTGCGCAAAAAGGACATCGTCCGCGAGCTGTCGAA
>CBFDDG010000438.1:0-4368 GCA_965603505.1 uncultured Phycisphaerae bacterium
TTTACGCGAAAAGCCGCCGTTCTTCAAGCCCAGGCTGCCGAAGATCTTGCACTAAAGAATCGTATCGGACGCATTGGACCTATGGGGCCTATGACCACAGGCCGCCTGGCTCGCGACCGCTCCGTCGCCTGAGCCTACCGGCGTGGGCCGCCCGGCGCCCACTGCTACTTAAGCCTGCTGACCGCCTGGTGGGCCAAGCGCGTGGGCTCGGGGATGCGGTATCTGGTGGTGCACGCCAGGGTCACACGGATCGCATCTTCCAGCCGGCACTTGTGACCGACGGAAACGAAGATCGGTTTGACCTGGCTCCGCGTCCGGACCACGGCCCCGATGACCTCATCGCCATCCCGCAGGGGACTCCACGCCCCCTTCTCGTCGCCGGGCTCCTCGAACGTGCCGATCAGGCGGCTCTTGGCACAACCGATCGTCGGCTTCTCGAAGAACAAACCAAGATGGGCCGCCAGCCCCAGCCGGCGCGGATGCGCCACGCCCTGCCCATCAATCATAAACAAATCCGGCTGCCGACTGAGCTTCTCGACCGCCTCCAGACACACCGGGGCCTCCCGAAAAGACAACAGGCCGGGGATATAGGGAAATCGCGTCTCCTGCACCGCCGAGACCGTCTCGACAGGCTCAAGCTCAAAACAGTCCGGCTGCCCCGCCGAACCGCTGTGCGAACCTGTGACCTCCAGCACAACGACCGCCGCAAGGATCCTCTTGCCGCCCTTGCTGAAGGCACAGTCGAGCCCGGCGATGAGCCGGGGCGTCTTCCCAAGCGATGTAACCTTCACGCGGCCCGCAAGCTGCGTCTGCAACTGCCGGGCCTCCGCATACGAAAGATTCCATCCATGCAACTCTTGCATTCAGCACCAATTACAGTCCGGAGGCTGGTGCCGCCATTCTACTGCCCTGCCCGAGGAACGCAACCGCCGGGAAGGTTGGGCAACGCGTCCGGGCCGCCGGTCAGACGCGAGGAATTCTTCCACACCGCCAGAGGGGCTGTTTTACCTTTTCGCCGACGTATGCTACACTATCAGGTTTGTGCCGCTTCGTGAGAGACGGACAAGTAGTCAGGGGTAGGGTTCGCGACCGTAGGGACCCAGGCCGAAGGGGTTGCTGCATTATTATATGGTTGAACACACGGAAAAAGTCATTCGGGTCGAGGGTGCCGCCGAGCACAATCTGAAGAATATCAGCCTGGACATTCCGCGCGATAAGCTGGTTGTGATCACGGGCATCAGCGGGTCGGGTAAAAGCTCTCTGGCCTTCGATACGATTTACGCCGAGGGGCGGCGGAAGTACGTCGAGTCGCTCAGCGCCTACGCCCGGCAGTTTCTGGAGCAGATGCAGAAGCCGGCGGTCAACGAGATCTCGGGTCTGCCGCCGACCATCGCCATCGAGCAGCGCAGCGCCAGCAGCAATCCGCGTTCGACGGTGGCCACAACAACCGAGATCTACGACTACTTCCGGCTGCTCTTCGCCCGCGTCGGCCAGCCGCACTGCTGGGTCTGCGGCCGAAAGATCACCAGCCAGCACTCCTCCCAGATCGTCGAGTCGATCCTCACCCGACCGAAAGAGACCAAAATCCAGGTCTGTGCCCCCCTGGTCCGCGGCAAGAAGGGCGAGCATAAGGACATCTTCGCCAACGTCCAGCGGGAAGGCTTCGTTCGCGTCCGCGTGGACGGCGCCACCCACGACATCCGCAACGCCCCCCGGCTGAACAAGAATCAGAAGCACGATATCGCCGCCGTGGTGGACAGGTTGATCCTCCGGAAGGGGGTCCGCATCCGCTTGGCGGACTCAATCGAGACGGCACTGAAGCTCGCCGACGGGATTCTGCTCGTACTCGTTCAGGAGCCGGCGGCCGACAAGGGCCAGGAGAGCAACGGCAAATGGGAGGAGGTCATCTACAGCGAGAAATTCGCGTGCCCGGAACACCCGGAGGCCTGCCTGGAAGAGCTCTCGCCGAGACTGTTCAGCTTCAACAGCCCCTACGGAGCCTGCAAGAGCTGCGACGGGCTCGGCACCATCCTCGAATTCGATCCGGATCTGATCGTGCCGGATAAGAGCGTCTCGCTCGAGAACGGGGCCATCGACGCCTGGCGTCGCGGCGGCAAGCGGATGAACATCTTCTACAACCGCCTGATCAAGCGCTTCTGCCGCAACGTCGGCCTTGGAAAGTCCATTCCATACGAACAGACCCCCAAAGACCTCCAGCGGGTGCTCATGTACGGCACGACCGAGGCGGACGAGGAGAAATACGGCGTCTCGTTCGAAGGGGTGATTCCGAACCTCACCCGACGCTGGCAGAACACGACCAGCGACTACGTGAAGGCCCGTCTCCACGGCTACCTTTCCGAACAGCCCTGCCAAGGGTGCCACGGCGCGCGTCTGCGGCCGGAGGCCATGGCCGTGACCGTCGGCGGCAAGTGCATACGGGAACTGACCGAAATCAGCGTGGAGCAAGCCCAACAGTTCTTCGACGGCTTGGCCCTCAACGCCGAACAAACGGTCATCGCAGCCCAGATTCTCAAGGAGATTCGATCGCGTCTGCAATTCATGCTCGACGTCGGGCTCGGATACCTCACGCTCAACCGCATCAGCAGCACGCTGGCCGGGGGCGAAGCGCAACGCATCCGCCTGGCGACCCAGGTCGGCAGCGGCCTGGTCGGGGTCTGCTACGTGCTCGATGAGCCGACCATCGGCTTGCACAAGCGCGATAACGACCGGCTCCTGAGCATCCTCAAGACGCTCAGCCGGATCGGCAATACCGTCATCGTCGTCGAGCACGACGAGGATATCATTGGCGCCGCCGATTACATCATCGATATCGGTCCGGCAGCCGGCGCACACGGGGGCGAAGTCGTCGCGCAGGGTACGTTCGACGACATCGTCAAATCCGAGAGATCGCTCACCGGTGAATACCTCAGCGGCAAGAGGACGATCAGAATCCCTGCCAAGCGGCGCAAATACAACCTCAGGAAGTGCCTCGAGGTCAAAGGGGCAGCGGCGCACAACCTCAAGGACATCGACGTCAAATTCCCTCTCGGCGTCTTCACCTGCGTCACCGGCGTCTCCGGCTCGGGCAAGAGCACCCTCGTCAGTCACATCCTTCTGCGAGCCATGAAGCGCCGCCTGTATCAGTCTCGCGAAAAGCCCGGCAAGCATAAGAATCTCCTCGGGATCTCGCAGATCGACAAGGTGATTGAGATCGATCAGTCCCCCATCGGCAAGACGCCCCGGAGCAACCCCGCCACGTACACTGGGGCGTTCGACCTGGTCCGCAAGCTCTTCGCCATGACGCGGGAAGCCAAGATCCGAGGCTACGCCCCCGGGCGGTTCAGCTTTAACGTCAAGGGCGGACGATGCGAGTCCTGCCGGGGCCAGGGCACCAAGAAGATCGAGATGCACTTCTTGCCGGATGTGTATGTGACCTGCCAGAGCTGTAAGGGAGCACGCTACAACCCTGAGACCCTCCAGATTACGTACAAGGGCAAGAACATCGCCGATGTGCTCGACATGCGGATCGAAGACGCGGTGGACTTTTTCGCCAACTTCCCAAAGATCGTCCGCGTGCTGAAGACGCTCACCGACGTCGGACTCGGCTACATGCAACTCGGCCAGTCCTCGACGACGCTCTCGGGCGGCGAGGCCCAGCGAGTGAAGCTCTCGGCGGAGCTTGGCAAGGCGTCGACCGGCCACACGCTCTATCTGCTCGATGAGCCCACGACCGGCCTGCACTTCGCCGACATCCACCACCTCCTGAGCGTCCTGCAGCGGCTCTGCGACCTGGGCAATACGGTCGTGGTCATCGAGCACAACCTTGATGTTGTCAAGACGGCGGACTATATAATAGACCTGGGCCCCGAGGGCGGCGACGCCGGCGGAACGGTTGTGGTCGCTGGACCGCCCGAAGAGATCATCAAGAACCGGAAAAGCTATACGGGCAAATACCTGAAAGATCGATTGAGGTGAAGCGTGAAGCGACCGGCGATGCTTCAGAAGGCCTGCGCCGCGCTTCACGAGAGAAGGAGGTAGTCCGATTCAAGCCGCACAGCCAACCGCGCAACCCCGACAATGGGAGTTCCAGCTCGGCAGCATTGCAGACCTCAGACAGTTGAGCCACCGGTTGGGCCTGGCTGTCGAGGCCATCGAAGATGTGTCGATCTTAGCCGAGCCCGTTGAATTCGGCGGGCTCGTCATTCCGAACTCGTTGGCCGTGCACCCGATGGAAGGATGCGATGGCGACGCACAAGGCCGGCCGGACAAGCTCACCTATCGGCGATACGAGCGATTCGCCGCCGGCGGCGCGGGGCTGATCTGGGCCGAGGCCATCGCCGTCATCCACGAGGCCAGGGCCAACCCGCG
>CBFDDG010000439.1:0-4355 GCA_965603505.1 uncultured Phycisphaerae bacterium
GAGGACCTCAAGATCGGCAACAACTCCGCCTGGGAGCAGGGTGTCCTGGCCGGGGAGCTCAACGCGCAGATGGCCTGCTACCTGATCGATCACTCGAACCCCGCTCGGCCGCGCGTCCTGCTGAGCGATCCGTCGAAGTTCCTGCGGCAGTACTACAAATTCGTACGGCCCGGCGCGATGCGCATCGAAGCGACCTCGCAGGAGGAACCTTTCGATCCGCTCGCCTTCATCAACGAAGAAGGCGGCTATGTCGTTGTTGTCAAGTGCGAGACAAGCGGCGAATTCTCTATCGGCGGACTGCCGGTCGGAACGTACGGCATCAAGTACACCACGGCGGCTGAATTCAACGTGGACCTGCCCAACCAAGCCATCTCTGCGGGTCAGCCTGTCGTCACGGCGATTCCCCAGGCGGGGGTTCTGTCTGTCTACAACAAGCCACCGATACTCGACGACGAGCTTCCGTCCGCACCGACGGCTGTTGAGACGAGCGAAATGTCGCCTTCCCGGGTCACTCTGACGTGGATTGCCTCGACGGACAACATCGCCGTAACCGGCTACAAGATCTATCGCGACGGCGTCCGCCTCGGCTTCGCACAGGCCCTTTCATTTGAAGACTCGCACGTCGCGGCCGGCACGAAATACATCTATGAGATCTCGGCCTACGACGCGGCGGGGAACGAATCGCCCTTGTCGGAGCCACTCGTCGTCACCATGCCCGCGGCGAACATCGACAGCGAGTTGCTGGGCTACTGGAAGTTCGACGAGGATGGCGGGCCCCTGGCGGCTGATTCCTCGGGCTATGGCCATCACGGGACCGTCCTCGGCGCGGCGTGGACAACCGGAAGAGCCGGGAATGCTCTCGATTTCGACGGACGCAGCGATTACGTCCAGATCGTGCCGGCCATGCTGCTGGACGACCTGGAGGCCGTCACGATGATGGCCTGGATTCGGCCTCGCGTCGATGCGCACTGGCACGTGCTCGACAAGGGCGACGGCGACAAGCGGCTCTACGCAGAGGGCACGAGCCGGACCCTCGACGGCAGGGTCCGCTACAACGGCGCCCACGCTTTCTCCAAGAGCGTGCCCGAAACGATCGTCCTGAACGGCTGGCAGCATGTCGCCATGACCTGGAGCCGCACCACCAATATCACCCGCCTCTATCACAACGGCAGGGAGGTTCGCTACGGCACCCAGGAAACGGGCACCGACGGCCCACTGGACGACACGACCCACGCTTTCACCATCGGCGTGCGCGGCGCCCTGGGCGAAGCCACCTTCTTCAGCGGCCTCATCGACGAAGTCCGTCTCTACAAACGCGCCCTCAACGCCCAACAGATTCACGACATCTACGAGCCCCTCGCTCCAAATGTGCGCCCCCGTCCGTAATCGCACGCATTATCAGACTATCCGAGACAACCTGCCTCCTTCGGCTCGCACACGCGCATCGTCAAAAGTACGTATTTTTCCATAGGTGGTGTCGGTCCTCGTGCTTAGAGTAATCGAAACTGGCACGAACGCCGATAGATAGGGAGTTTGAGAGTGCCATCGGTCTTTTGGCAGGTTTGCGAAAAACAAAGAGCAGTCTCGGATGTGCGGCGACGCTGGGGGCTGGTACGTTTGCGGGCATAGGCCCTACAATCCGGACATCCTTGGAGAGCCCTGTTCGAATCATGCCGGCAAGCCAAGCTGCCCGGCCGCTTGCCCCGACGGTAGGAGCGCCGCCGGTAGGAGCGCCGGCGACGGCCCCGGGGCAAGCAAGGGGGCAAACGAATGGTGGGATCAAACAAAGTCGAATACTCGCGCAGCACCGAGGCAACGGAGGGGTGCTCCGCTTGGGCGATGAACCTCGCCCAGACGCGGTTGACCGTGAAAGATGTTATGACTGCGAACGTGCTCACCGCTTCTCCGACGGAGGAGATCCTGCCAGTGGCCCGGCGCATGTGCATATATCACGTCTCCTGCATCGTCGTGACCGAAGGCAACGCCGTCGTCGGCGTCTTCACGCAGAGGGATCTGCTTGGGGGCATTGCCAGGGAAGAAGAGGGCTATTGCCACTTGCCCGTGGCGAAGCGGATGTCGCATCCGGCTGTGGTCGCCTCGCCCAACCTTCCGGCGCGCGAAGCCGGTCGGATCCTTGAGTCTCGCGGCATCAAGCATTTGCCGGTCGTCGCCGACGAGCGGCTTGTCGGCATCGTGACCCAGACGGACATCACGCGCGGCTTAGTCTATCTTATGCCTCTGCAACGCGTTTCACAGGTGATGAGCCCGCATGTCGCCACCGTCAGCGTGGAGGCGACGGCAGCGGACGCAGCGCGCCTCATGTGGTCTCAGAGGATCTCATGCGTCATCGTGACGCACTGTGGCGAGGCCGCGGGCGTCATATCGCAAAGAGACATCGTCACGCGAGTTCTCTGGCCACGAAAGGACCCGCGATACACGCCGGTGACCGATGTGATGACTGTGCCGGCGCTGCCCATTCCGTCCGACTATTCGCTCTTCACGGCGGGTCGAATGATGGACAAAATGCGCGTTCACAGGCTCGTCGTCCAGAACGGCAAGCAAGTGTGCGGCATCATCTCGCAGACAGACATTCTACAGGCGATCGAAAGAAGGCTGGCGGAGGAAGAGAGACACCGGCTGCTGCTCGTGCACTCGGATATCCCCCTATTCACCCTTGACGCCCGCGGCACGATCACGTACGTCAACAGCGCCTTCCTCAACCTCCTCGAAGCACGGAGCCCCGGGGAGATCGTGGGCCATGTGCTGTCGGACGAAGGCTTCTGCGGCAATCCTCAAGATCGAGAACGGCTCATGGGGATACTGAACAACGAGCAGTCGGGCCGGCTTGAACTGGCGCTAGGAGCCTGCACAGGTAGAACAAGGCGAATCCTTCTTCTCCTGGCGGCGACAAGAAACACATGCGATGTGGTCACCGGCTGGCAGGGCGTGGTATGGCCTGTGACGCGCCACGAAAGTTCGACGCGCCCGGCCTGCCTTAGTTCAGCCGACACCTCGCCGGAAACATGATTTCCTGGCGGACGCGTGGACGCGAGCTCGCTTGGCGAAACGCGGCCCGGCCGCGCCCCGTACGCGGGCCAAGCATCCTTTGCGACAACGTTGCGACCGCTACGCATAGGGCAGATTGAGAATCGAGTTCACAAGGATGACGGCGACGGCGGCCGCGATCGTCAGCTTGCCGCTGAGGTGTTTCGACCTCGACCACGAGAGCAGGCCGCACATCAGTGCGACAATCCCCAGTGCATTGGCGACCGCCAGGAAGACGGCCACGTCCCCGATGACTTCCGGCTGCGCCTGCGTGGCGACCAGCCTCATCTTGATGGCGCCCTGACCGACAAGCCCCCAGGGCACTGTCGCCTCATCCGTCTGCGTGTCGGCCTCTTGGTAGTTATACATGCTTCCCGCCGCGAGCAAGGCCTGGCCGCCGATGAATACCCAGGCGAGCAGGACCAGAACGAGACTTCTCCTCCGCGGCTTCCTTCCGGCCTCATGAGAACTGGTAGACATTTCTTGCCTCCACTCACAACAAAGGCGGTTCACCTGAACCGGGTGATAATCGTTGGCAATACCATCGTGGCCATCGGGCTTCAGCTTCTCTGGGGCAGCACGCCTGCCCGTATAAAGTATGCCAATGGGCCGGGCATCGGGCAAATGGCGGGGGCGACTTGCCTGCTCCCGCCCTTCTGTGTTTTTGGCAACGTGGAAATTGGTTCGTAGATTTTCTATGGCATGGCAGTGCCCCTGCTTGCCCTATCCCGCAGGTGGGGACCCGGTTCCATGCCGCCGTCGTGTAGAGGGGTATAGGACCATAGATTGCACGGAGAGTACCCATGAGGACGTTCAAGGTATCCGATGAACTGTACGAGCAGTTGAAGAGCTTCGTCGTCGATCCGTTTGATGACACACCGGACATTGTGATCGGTCGGCTGATCGAGATCGTCAACAAGGCCAAGGGCCGGTGGTCGCCCTTTGATCCCGACGACACGCCGGAAGAAACCGAGCGACCCAAACGGTCGCGCCAGCAACGCCAGGAGATTACCGAGGAAGAATCGGTGGTGGTCCTGTAGCGACCTGGGCTTGCCACGCGTTCCCGTAGACGACAACCTCAGTCCAAGCCGGAAACACCAAAGGCGGTGGTCAGGGCATATGGGTTTCTCATGCCCCCCACCGCTTTCTCTATTGCCACGCCTCTGGAAGATTCGATGCGCCGGACCCGTCCGCCTGCCTGTTGCGATCCCACAAAGCAACAAACATTCGACCCCTTCATCCGTGCATGACTCAACGAGCTGCGGGCGGTGCTCCTGGGGTCAAGAGCCGAAAAAAAAGCGGCACGCACC
>CBFDDG010000440.1:0-4355 GCA_965603505.1 uncultured Phycisphaerae bacterium
CCGGACGACTGGGTCTGCCCCGAGTGCGGCGCCGGCAAAGACCAGTTCGAGCCGGCGGAAGAGTAAATCGCATCTCGTAGCTCGCGCCGGGATACGAGTCGCGAGACGCAACGGACGTCATGGCAAATCGACAGATCCATCCGTCGGTAGCTGTTTTGGATACGATCTGTGTTGAGGCGGTGGCCCCGTCCACGGCGATGGTCGTGTTCGGGGCCTCCGGCGATCTGGTACGGAGAAAGCTGCTGCCCAGCCTCGCACAGATCCAGAAACGTGGTCTCTTGAGCGAGCCGTTCTGTCTGTTGGGCGTCAGCCGTACGAAGTACTCCGATGGGCAATTCCGTCGGGTTGTCGCCGACGCGATCAAGGGCAGTTCGCCAGATACCCCATCTGACGTGTCACCCGCCTTTCTTGAGAAGTTCTACTACGTGAGCGGCGAGTACGGCGACGCCGGCACCTACGACCGCATCAAGAGCCGACTGTCCGAGCTGCGAAGCAAGCACGACGTCACCGGCTGCAACCTGTTCTATCTGTCCGTCCCGCCGGTCCTCTATGAAACGATCATCGACCACCTCGGCTCGTCGGGCCTCTCGTGCAAGGCAGATCCGGAATGTCAAAAGCGCGCCAGACTGGTCGTGGAAAAACCTTTTGGGCACGACCTCGATAGCGCAATAGCCCTCAATCACACCGTATCGAAATGGTTCGAGGAATCGCAGGTCTACCGCCTCGACCATTACCTGGGCAAAGAGACGGTCCAGAACATCATGATCTTTCGCTTCGCGAATGCGATCTTCGAACCGCTCTGGAACCGCAACCACATCGATAACATTCAGCTCACCGTGGCCGAGACGCTGGGCGTGGAGCACCGGGCCAACTACTACGACAAGGCCGGCGCCACGCGCGACATGTTTCAGAATCATATGCTCCAGATGCTGGCGCTGATCGCCATGGAGCCGCCGATCTCGTTTGACGCCGACCGGATTCGCGATGAGAAGGTCAAACTCCTGCGGGCGATTCGCCCCTTTCCGATGGACGCTTGGGTCCCGTCGTTTGTGCGCGGTCAGTATGCGCCGGGCGACATGGATGGAAAGCGCATGCCCGGTTACACGCAAGAAGAAGGCGTGGACCCAAATTCCAGGATGGAGACGTTTGTCGCCACCCGCCTCCTCATCGACAACTGGCGGTGGAAGGATGTACCCTTCTACCTGCGTACCGGCAAGAGACTGGCCCGGAAACACACCGAGATCATCGTGACCTTCAAGGAGATCCCGCACTCGCTCTTCGGCTCGGTGGGCCTCGACCACATGCCTGCGAACGTCCTGGTATTTCAGATCCAGCCCCAGGAGGGCATTTCCCTGCGATTCCAGGCCAAGCGGCCCGGGTCGAAGATCTGCATCGGCACGCTGGACATGACGTTCCGCTACGAGACCGTGTTCGGCGTGGAGATGCCCGAGGCCTACGAGCGGCTGCTGCTCGACTGTATGGTCGGCGATCAAACGCTTTTCACCAGATTCGACGGCGTCGAAGTGGCCTGGCGGCTCCTGATGCCCGTGCTGAAGACCTGGGAGCACAGCAAAGACAAGCCATTCGAGTACCCCGCGGGCAGCGAGAGCTTCGCCCAGGCCGACGCCCTCCTCGAGGCGGATGGCCGGCGGTGGCACGAATTGCCGCCGCGATAGCATCCGACGATTCGGGGGTCGTGTCTGGAACTCGCTAACCGCAGAAGGCCTTGATATTCTCCGTGGGAACGCCGGGGGGCGTGCCGCCGCCGCAGGAGAGGATGAGCCGGCTTGTGTCACGCAACGGCTCAAGGATGGTCTTGAAGCTTTCGACCACATCGGCAGGCGTCCCCTGAGCCAGAACGTCGCGAGGCGGAATGTTGCCCAGCAGAGTGACGTTGCCGCCGGTTCGCTCTTTCATCTCGCTCAGCGAGTGCTCGAAGCTGAAGTTGAATAGATTCACCCCGATCTCGTTCAGAAATCCGGCACAAACGAGGCCCGGAGCGTCATTGTGGAAGAACCGGACAGGCACATCGAGACAGCCGAAGATCCGCTTCAGGTAGGGCAGAGCGGCATCCCGAAAATCCTGCTCGCCAAGAAAACCTACGATGTCGTCGAGAATGAACGTGCCCTCGATAGACGGAAAGCACGCCTTCTGGTGTTGTAGCCAGCCGACAATGAAATCCGTGACCAGGGTCAGAAGCTGCTGTATTTCCTCCGGATTGGTGCGAATCGCCATGAGGAATTCCGTCGTCCCCATGAGAAAGCTGGCGATGTTCAACGGCCCGCGCGAGACGGCAAACCGGACGGAATGCCCGGCCCGTTCGATCCGCTCCTGGTGCAGTTGCAGACGACGGATCACAAAAGGCAGCAGGCCGTCGGTCTTCGGGTCCGGCTTCTCCAGGCCCCCGATATCCTGGATCGTCCTGAGGACTTTGGCGGCGAAAGGCAAGTCGTTCTCGGCCCAGCGGCATTTCGCCCCGAACGCGGAAGGCTCCGTGCACATGCCGAACTCGGACCAGAAACCCGGAAGAAACAGAACGTCCGGAAAATCCCGCACCGCCCGCAGATTGGCTTCGAGCCACTTCTCATCGCTGCTGTAGTAATCCAGCGTGGACATGCCCGCCCAGCCCGGCAGCCACGGGCTGTCGATAATGAACCCGACGGGCAACGGATCGAACACCTCTCCGTCGAGCACCGCCAACAGCTTTTCCCATTGTTCGTTTGTCATCGTTGCCCGGGGACCTCAGAATGTCTTGACAGCCACTTCCGCGCCCTTGCGTTCGGCCGAGACGTAGGCGCTGTAGATCGTCGAGATGCCATCGGCCGCGAGACCGCTGTCGCTTTCCAGCGGCTCGCCGTAGGCAATGGTGCGGTAGAAAGCTTCGATTTCCTGCGGGTAGCCAGTGAACCAGTCCTCATCCGGCAACGGATTCGTCCAGCCCTGCTTGGTCCCGATCTTCTCGACCACGTAGATGTCCTTGAAGTTCTCGTCGACGGGATTGTAGGTCTGCATGGCCGTATTCGGATTGATGTTGCAGAACGTCCGGTGGTTGTTCGCAGCGACCTCAAGCCAGTTGTGGATCCCGCCCACGATGATGTCGGAAGCGAAGATCGTGGCGGCCGTATTGTCTTCAAACACGACGTGCATCATCGAGAAGTCGTCGATATCGAAGTAGTCAGACCGAATGTGCCCCTCGTCCCGGAAGTTCGGCATGCGGGTCATGGCGTGCACGCGGGCCGTCACCGCCTTCGGGCGGATCGGCTTGCCGTCGCGCGTCCGGCCTTCCACCCGCTTGAGGTACAGGGCCGCCGTCAGGGGATGACACCCCTTGCCGATCATCACGCCCCCGCCGGAGTATTTCCAGTAGGCATAGGTCCTCGCGTGAGAGCCGGAATGCGCCTCTTCTCCGTGAATCCAGAGAATCTGAGCGCCCGTCTTCTCGATGATCTCCCGCTCTTTCTGAATCGATGGCGCGTAGACCCAGTTCTCGGCGTAGAGGATTCGACCCTTGCTCTTATGCTCGGCCTTCAACATCCGCTCGATGCTCGCCAGCGCCTTGTCCCGCACAACGTCCTTGGGAAACGTCTCTCCGTTGAAATCTTCGGAACCGTCGCCGAAGAAACCAGTGAGAGGCTTCTCCACGATGACGAATTTATCCCGCTCCAGGGCCGCGATGGCAACGGGCTCGTGCGCCGAAGCCGTCGTGCAGCAATGAATCACATCGACCTCGTCCAGCATCTGTTCGAGCGAATCGCACACACGGATTCCCCGCTTTTTCGCATAAGCCTCGGCGCCGTCGAGGGCATGCACCCCCTCGATCTCGACATTCGTGCCATAGACCTTCCGGATGGCTTCGAAGTGAAAGGATGCCGAGAAGCCGGCCCCGACAATGCCGGCATGAACGGTTTTCTTCTTCATTCAGATTCTCCTGCTGCCGTGCGCCGTCAGGCAAGCCGACGTCAATTCTTTGCGACTTTCGCGCTCGGCGTGGTATCGGCCTTCAGATCCCCGAGCACGAATTGGATACCGTCGAGATAATGTTGGAGGACGACGGGGTTCCAGAACAGCTCGTGCTGATGGCCCAGCGCACAATAGAACACCCGGCCCTGGCCATAGCTCTTGACCCACGTCATGGCGAAATCCATGTCCTCACGATGGATAGCTTTCCGTTGCTCGGGGGTGATCCGGCTTCGCACCGGGTCCACAGTGAGCAGGACCCGCAGACGCTCGCGCGAGTACGGCGCCGTCACCTGGTAGATCTCGTCGGTCACGATGAAACAGGGCTCTTTGAACGCCGCGGCGAGCGGATGATCCGGCTCTTCCACGCGCAGAACCACCGTCGAGCCCGCACCCCA
>CBFDDG010000441.1:0-4353 GCA_965603505.1 uncultured Phycisphaerae bacterium
TCGACGGTCTGGATCCGCAAGCAGCAGGACGCGCTCGCCTCCCCGTTCATCGATTTCTACGCAACGAGTCACGGTGGCGGCGCTTCGTGGAATAACAATGACAATCTGCCCGGCCCCCCGGATGGACTGCTCAGCTACGGCACCGAGGGAGCCCAGATCGACGCACACTTCAGTGTGTCCGGATACACGGGAACACTCGGCACGGTGCTGGTTGGTTTGTACCTGAAAACCGAAGTCCCAATGGGCGACGACGTTCTAGGGATTCAGATCCGTAACCGTGCTCCAAGTGATGGGCCCATACATACCTTCGGGCAACGACCGCTGTTGCGCTTTGAGGATAACATTGACTGGTTTTGGGTGGACGTGACGGACGACTACGCCAGTTGGTCGTACGAGGACCTGGCTGCTATCCATGTGAATATCGACAATGAAAACTCCGGAGCGGGCGGTACGACGATCTACGTGGATTCGGTGAAAATACGCACGTTCGAGGCTGCGCCACTTACCCAAACCTTCTGGCTGACTGGAGTGGGAACTCAATTCAACGAGTGGGGCAACAGATCGGGTGCCGTCGGGCCACCGGACGCCGTCCACGCCTACTCCACCATCTTCTCGATAGCCGAATGGGATATCGACCGCCAGGACTACTTTTACGCCGGCTCGTGGGAGGACCTGGGGACGATCACCCGCGTCCGGCTCGTGATTACCAACTACTACGTTACCGCCGCGGTGGTGGACGACGAGTTCCACGCGCGCTTGCCCTTGACGACCGAATCCGGGGAAATCCAGGACACTGCCGCGCCGAACACGGCGGAACAGGTGCCGCTGGCCGTGCTCAATCAGCACGTGGGCAGCGCCAATCCGGGAACAGAGTACCTTGATTTTTCGAATCTCGAGAGTTGGACGTGGACGGGCATTCGTTCGCGTCTCGTGCGGCTTTATATGAGTGCCATCGGACTTCCGGAAGCGGAGATCTACGTGGACGGCGTGGCCGTGGAGGTCCGTTACGTTCCACCCAACGAGGCCGCCGTCGTCCTGTGGGAAGAGCTGTGAGCGACGTCGTCGGGCAGATTGCCGATTGTCGATCCCGGTCTGTGGGAGCGGGACGTCAGCACCGTGCCCGCGGGGCCGCGCTGCTGGTGTGCATCTTCGCGATGCTGATCGTGTCGTCACTTGTGGTTCTCGTGCTCGAGGTTGGGACCACGGAAATGGCGATCACGCGCAACACGCTCAGCCTCAGCAAGGCGCTCTATGCGGCCGACGCCGGGATCCAGCACGCGCTCGCCATGCTTCGGGCGGACCGGACCTGGCGGGCCGGGTTCCCCGCTCCGGGCGTGGAGTCCCCGCCCGGATCCGGGTCCGCGTACGTCGTCACCGTCGCCGACGGGGGTAGCGGAGAGGTCATCGTCACCTCCACGGGTACGGTCGGCGGCCTGTCCAAGACGGTTCGGGCCACCATTACGGTGGCGCCATAGGTTGGCCGATGATTCATGAAGTCATCGGGCGGCCGGTGTTACACGGGTGATTGATCGTGGCAAGCGCGAAGTCCAAGGATTGTCTGGTTGGATTCGAGCTTTCGGGCGACCGCCTTCGGCTGGCCGCCTTCACTGGAACGAATTCGGCCGCCCGTGCCACCGTGCCTCGGCGTCTCCACTGCGAGGAGATCGTCATTCCGGACGCCGAAGCCTACTCACCGGCAAGCCTACCGCCTGCGTCGAGCCTGGTTCCCTTGCTAAAGACAACACTGGGGCGTCTGGGAATCGCTGGGGGACAGGCCGCCGTCGCGGTCGCTGGTCGCCGGATGGTCTTGCGTTACTCGGTCGGCTCAGACGGCCTGGTCGGCACGCACCTGCAACAGGCCATCGACCGTTCGGTCAGCTATGTCCAATTCGGCGTGGGAGACCGGGTGGTCGGAGAGCATCTTCACCGCCTGGCCGACGGCCGCACTCACGCTCTGCTCGGTGTCTCGGCAGCGACGACGATCGATCCGCTCGCCAAGGCCCTGGAGCAGGTCGGGCTGCGGGTGACAGTGGTCGAGCCGGCGCTAGTCGCGCTGGCGCGGATGGCGTCCGTCACGGGCCAGCTCAACAGCAAAGTTGCCCTGCTCGTTTTGGCGGACGTAGACGGGATTGACATCGGCGTGGTCTCTGAGGGGCATGTGCTCGTCAGTCGCCGCCCCTTGTTAGCAGCCGGCCTGGATTCGGAATCTCCAGCTCCCGAACGGGCTTCCAGGCTTCCCGGAGAGCTGGAGAGAATGTCTCGTCACTATCTGCGCGTCTTCGGCACTTCCGAAGAGGTGCACGACGTCATCCTGTGCGGCCCGGCGGATCTAGTTCGGCCCTACGCGGAGGCGCTCGAGAATTCCCAGGACTTCCAAGCGGATCTCCTGAGGATAAACGACGCCGTCAGCACGGCCCTGGCTGTTCCTTCCGATGATCTTGCGGCGAAGGAAGCGCATGTCGTTGCGCTCGGGGCAGTGGCGGGTCTGGTACGCGCCGGCAGCAACGTGGTTGGCCCGAACCTGACGGCCGAGCCCGAGGTCCAGCGTCGTTCGGCCTTGGAGGGCCTTCTTCGCTCCCTGCTCTGGCCGACGCTCGCCGCCCTGGGGATTTGGGCTATGGCCTACTTTGGCCAGGGGCGTTTGGAGAGCACCTTGACCATGCTGCGCATCGAAGCCGAGCAGCCCTCGCCCGTCGAGTTGGAGTACCGGGGACTGCAATTGCGAATGACCCAGACCGAGCAGCGTGCCGAGCGCCTGAGCGAGCTCGTGCGGAAGTTTCAGGAGCGGAATTGGGAGGGACTCTTCGAGACAATCCGTATTTGTGTACCGGACCGGCTATGGCTTACGCACGTTCGGCTGACGGCTGAACGACAACTTACCATCGGGGGCGCCGCTTATGACGAGTCGCTCGTTTATCAATTCCGCAAAGACCTCGAGGGCGCGCCGTTGTTTGAGAGTGCTACGATCGTTACCACAACCAGTACCCAGCACGGCAACACCATCGTCACCGAGTTCTCCCTCGAGTGCACGCTGATGGCCAGCCTTCCGGCGCCGGAGAAATCGAATCCGTAGGAGGTCGTGAGAATGGGCGAGCCGACGGTGGCAACGCTTCTTGCCGGAAAGCGAAAACGGTGGGTTGGCGTCGTGTGGGGGCTCTTGCTGGTGGGTGCCACGGTGCTTCCCGACGTGGATCGTTCGATTGCACAGTATAGCGAGCTGGGAACACTGCGCGTGAAGCTGGCGTCGCGGGCCGACTTGCCCGAACGCGCCCGGATGCTCGCCGAACGGGTCGCACAAATGGAGGAGGAGATGGCGGACTTGGAGGCTGCTCTGGTTCCCGCCGAGGCGCTGTCGACGTTCCGGCAGGACGTCACGCGGCTGGCCCGCAGCGCCGGGTGCCGGCTGCGCTCCATCCGCCCCGGTCCGATAAGCCGACGATCGCTCGACCAGGTGCTGGGCAGAGCGAACAACAATGCGAAGGGCTCTGCCAAGAAGCCGGAGTGGGAAGTTGAGGAGCAGATTTCATCGATGTCGATCCAAGGCTCCTTTGGGAATCTCTTGCGGTTCCTTTCCACTCTGGAGACCGAGGCTCGGATATTGGAGCTTTCCTCGCTGCAACTTCATCCCCCGCCGGGCGCGAGCGAAGAGCTCGTCTTGGAGTTGGGCATTAAGACCTTCGATCTGCATCGCAGCCACCCGAGGTGAACGTCTTCACCGCTACGAGTCACGGGACAGGGCCGCTCGGCTACACGCGGCTTCCCAGCGAGCAACAAACCCCGTCCCGGCATCGTTTCTCGGACGTCCAGGTGTATTCGCCCATCTGGAAGGGGCAGACGCCGCTGGCGTTCTTCGCCGGCTTGGGCGTGTGCGGCCACCCAATCAGTCTTTTTTTGGCTCCTGGTCGTATGGATCTTATGTTGCCGGTAGAGGAACTGAATCCTGTCTCCCGGTTAGCCGATGATCCAGTGGCGTCTGAGCGGGCGATTCCGCCGTGCGCCGCATGGCGCGGATACCAGACCGCAAGCCATGTCGCGCTGGTTTCAGACGTCAGTTAGCTTGGCCTCCCAGCCGCCGGGAGCTGCCAAGGTTGGGGTAAATCGGCGGCAAGCGAGAGGTGACACATGCTACGAAGGCTGCGTCGCAGAAAAGGTGCCTTCACCTTGGTCGAGATTCTGGCGGTTGTGGTGATTCTCGGGATTCTGGCGGTCATTGTCGTGCCGCGCGTGTTAGTGAGTTCGACCCAGACCAAGACCAACGCGTGCCTCCAGAACAAGGCCTCCATCAACACCGCCGTCGAGAAGTGGTACTTCGACAAGGGCACTTGGCCTTTGGACGCCCTGACGGACATCGGG
>CBFDDG010000442.1:0-4335 GCA_965603505.1 uncultured Phycisphaerae bacterium
TGGTCGTGCCGGCATCTGTGGGAGCATTACGCCTTCACGCAGGACCGGGATTTCTTGGCCACGCGGGCCTATCCCGCCATGAAGGAAGCGGCCGAGTTCTTTCTCGACTGGCTCGTGGTCCATCCGCGAACGGGCGACCTGGTCAGCGGCCCTTCCATCTCCCCCGAGAATCGCTTTCGCACGCCCGACGGCAAAAGGGCCAACATAACGATGGGCCCGGCCATGGACCAGCAGGTCATCCACGATCTATTCACGAGTTGCCTCGACGCCGCGGCCATCCTCGGGATCAATGACAGCTTCGTGCAGGAGGTCACGGCGGCCCGCGCGAGATTAGCCGGACCGAAAATCGGCTCCGACGGCCGGCTGCTTGAATGGAACGACGAATTCGAGGAGCCGGAGCCCGGACACAGGCACGTATCACATCTGTTCGCACTGCACCCCGGCAATCAGATCTCCGTGGCCGGCACACCCGAACTAGCGACGGCGGCGCGCAAGTCACTCGAATACAGGCTCGCGAACGGCGGCGGACACACCGGGTGGAGCCGCGCCTGGATCATCAATTTCTGGGCGCGCCTGCAGGATGCCGAGAAGGCCCACGAAAACGTCGTAGCGCTGCTCGCCAAATCGACGCTGCCGAATCTCTTCGACACGCACCCGCCCTTTCAGATCGATGGGAACTTCGGCGGCACTGCCGGTATTGCCGAGATGCTCTTGCAGAGCCACGCCGGCGAAATCCACCTGCTGCCAGCCCTGCCGAGCGCCTGGTCGTCCGGGCATGTCAGAGGGCTCCGCGCCCGTGGGGGCTTCCAGGTGGACATCGCCTGGGACAACGGCAGGCTGACCGAGGCGACGATCACGAGCCTGAAGGATCAGGCGTGCACGGCGCGCTACCAGGATCGAACAGCCGAGGTCAGAACGACAAAAGGCAAGGCGATCCGCCTCAATGCCGAGCTTCATTAGCCCACGATGAAGCTGCGATCCAACGTGCCTGTGCAGGTCTCTGGGCATCACGGTCTTGACCGGCCGACACACGCTATGCCGCAATGATCTGCATGGACGGCCCGCGAGGGTCAGTTCACGATAGGTGCATGGCAACGAGATTTGCCGACCGAGGTTTCAGATCAAGAGGCGAGGAACTCGGTTCTGCCGTTGCCGGCTGGGGGCTGCCTCGGACCACACCAGGATTGTGGCCCTCCGGGCCGGGAGTGTATCGCTTTGACGCCACATGACTGCCAAGATGTCTTCACACACACGCGGTCAGGGGGTCGCGTCGCGGCCGCAAACGATCTCTTCGATGACACAGGCCACAACGTAATCCGGCAGCTTTTGCAGGGCGGGCTCGGCTGCATAGGCCTGGATAATGCTTCGGTCGGGGAAGGCGCCGGCCCGGCCGATCAGTTCGCCGGCGAGCGTCTCCAGCATGTCATCCGACACGCTCTCGCCGGCAAGAGATCTCGCGGTGGCGACGAGATCCGCGAACTCGGGTCGGCTGTTGTACCAGTTAAGCTCGAATTCCAGCTCCGCCGCCATGCGTGACGGCGCTGTGCCGAACGTGTACTGAACGCCAATCGGATTGTAGCTCTCCAACCGTTCGTCAATGAAGGCCACGCAAGCCTCGCGATAGGCGGCGAGCTTGTCGGCCCCCATGTCGCCGAACCTCTGCCTGGCAACCTCGGCGGACAAAAGCTCATCGACCCGTGAGAGCATCTCGGGCCGACGGGCTTCCATCAGCTCGTACAGTCGCTCGTAGTACACCTTCAAGACAAGTGATGCAGAAGTCATGGGTTGATGAGCCCGTACGCCATCCGGATCAGGCTGCTGCTCGGAAGAAGGCCTTCCGCACTGCTCAGGACTTCTGAAGGAGTTCCGCGACCTTCTCCAGCAGCACGTCCGGCCTGACGGGCTTATCCAGGAACTCCTCGACCGGCAGCCAGGAGGTATCGCCGGCCGTGTCCTTGAAATCCAAGCCCGTCTTCTGTTTGACCGCCGTCAGCATGAGGATCGGAATGTCCTGGTACTGCGCGTTGTGCTTGAGCTCGCGCGACAGCTCGAAGCCCTCCTGGGAAGTCCGCATCATCACGTCGAGGATGATCAGGGCCGGGCGGGCCTCTTTCAGCCGCTCCATGCCTTCGGCGCCGTCCTGCGCGCTGCGGACCTCGTAGCCCTTGTTCTCCAGAACGACTTTCATCGCCTCGATAATATCAGGATCATCATCAATGATCAGAATCCCACCCTGTCCCATGTCTTCTCCTTAGGAAACGCCCACCAATTCGGTCAGAATCGCCGACTGATACTCGTCGATTCGGTCCATCAATGTTGCACTCAAGCCCTGTTCGGGTTCGACCCGCTCCGGCTCAATTCCAAAGATCACGATCTGTTCGGGGGCTTGCCCGAGTTGCCGGGCCATCGCGATGACCCGCATGAGGTCCGCCTCATGGAGCGATTGATGCGCCAGCACTTTCGTGCTGCGAACCTCGTCGGGGGCAAAACGCCGGATCGTGCCCGGCGGCTCCCCCATGAAAGCACAATCGATAATAACCGCCCTGCGACGGCCTTCCATGTGGTGCAGGACCGATAGCCCGCCGGTCCCCGCGTCCACAAACTCGGCGTCCGGATACTCATCCCCCGAACCTGCGAGCCGCTCGATCAGGTGCACGCCGATCCCTTCATCCGCCATCAGCGGATTGCCGAGACCGAGCACCACCGTTGGCTTCTTCATGGCTGCGCCGTCAGCGAACGAACTGCACGTTCAGCATGTGCGTCGAACAGGAAATGCACGGGTCGTAGGAACGCACGAGCATCTCAAGCTTGAGCCGAATCGCATCCTCGGGCTCGTCCAGGATCTCCGGCACGAATTTCTCGAAATCCTCCTGGATGTTCGCGTGGTTCTGGTTCGTCGGGATGCAGATATCGGCCCCGACGCAGTTGCCCTTGCGATCGAACTCGTATTCGTGGAACAAGATGCCGCGCGGTGCCTCGACGCAGCCGCTGGCCTTGCCGGCCTTGGGGCTGGCGTTGACCGTCTCCGGCTTGATTCCCTTCGTCAGCAATCCGTCAATCATCTCAATGCTGGTTTCCACAACGTGGACACACTCGACGAGTTGAGCAACATTGTTCATGTACGGATTGCAGCATCCCTTCTCGAGGCCGAACATCCTGGCTACTGCCTTGGCGGTCGGCGACAGGAGTTCCGCATTAACGTTGAAGCGAGCCAGCGCACCCACGGCATACGAATTCCGATGCCACTTCGTCCACTTGGCTGTGGACTGGTCGCTCACATACTCACTGGCCACGCTCTTCCAGTCATTGACTGCGACCGTGGCATCGTAATCCGTCGACGTGATATCGCCGTGATAGAAGGTGTATGTCGGCGGCTCATCCTGCTTCAGTGCGACGTATTCCGTCTGACGCTGGAAGTCCGGGATGTTGCCTGCAACCGAAAGCACAACATCGGCAACGACCTTGAGGTCGGCCAAACCCTTCTTGAGCCGGTCCTGCAACTCGCGAAACTGCTTCTCGGTGGGGAACTTCGTCAGACCACCCGGTTTCAGAGTCACCGGGTGTGTGGTCCGGCCGGCGATCAGGTCCGACCACTCATTGGCAAGTCGATGCACGCGGATGATGGTCTTGACCGCATCCGGAGCCATCGCCACCAACGGCACGACAGACGGCACACCGAAGAAATCCGGAGCCGCCAGGTAGCCAACGTGCAGGATGTGGCTCTGCAACTGCTCCGAGTAGTGCATGAGGATGCGGACCTTGTCGGCCTGGTCGGAGACCTCGATCCCCATCGCGTTCTCCACCGCCTTGGTCGAGGCAAGCGAGTGAGTGATGGAGCAGATGCCGCAGATCCGGCTGACGATGGTCTGGATGTCCTCGTAGCTGCGCCCGCGAACCATCGCTTCGAAGAATCGCGGGGCCTCGGGCACCTGCCACTCGAGCTTCTCAATCTTGCCGTTCGTGGCGTTGAGGACAATGTTGCCGTGCCCTTCCACACGGGTCACGTGATGGACGTTTATGCTGACTGTGCCTTTACTCATAGATCGTCGGCTCCTGTTTGCTTCCAAAGAGAACCATCTTAGTCTTCAAATCGTCGACGTTCAGGCCGAAGCGGTTGATAACGTCCCGGGCCGCCTCGACGTTCGGATTGTCCACGTAACCCCGACAGCCGAAGCAGCGGAACCCGTTCGACGGACATCTCGCGCCGCAGCCGGCCCGGATGATTGGCCCGAGGCACACCTGGCCGTATTCCCACAGGCACGGGTTGCCGTTGGCCTTGCATTCGACGCAGACGGGGTAGTCGGGGATCTCGGGCTTCTTGCCCATCAGCAGGGA
>CBFDDG010000443.1:0-4321 GCA_965603505.1 uncultured Phycisphaerae bacterium
CCATATCGAGTAGAGAATGGGGCCCGTTGAACTGTGTAAAGGAGATCGAAATGCGACAACAGACGCCTGCTTCCGTCCTTGTGAGTGCATTGCACGTGCTCGTATCGAGTGCGCTGGCAATCTCAATGGCCCAGCCGCTTCGAGCGAATGCCATGCCGGCCGAGCACCGGGCCGTCGAGATATTTCCTGCGGTCAGTGAGCACGTCCACGGCTCGACGATCGTCGAGTTGCCGAACGGCGATCTGCTGGCCGCCTGGTTTCAGGGCTCGGGGGAGCGTTGGGCGGACGACGTGGCGATCATGGGCGCGCGACTCAAGTCGGGTGCGACGGCCTGGAGCAGGCCGTTTCTGATGGCGGATACGCCCGGTTTTCCCGACATCAACCCGATTCTGTTCATGGACCCGCAGGGCAGGCTGTGGCTCATGTGGTATACGGTCATCGCGAACCAGTGGGAGACCTCGCTGCTGAAATACCGGATCAGCAGTGACTTCAAGGAGCAGGCGGGGGCGCCGAAGTGGACGTGGCAGGATGTGCTGCACGTCAAGCCCGGCGACCTGACCGAGCGCGGCATCCAGCCGGACGACCGGTTTGTCAAATCCGTCGAGCGGCAGATTGCAGAGTATGCAACGTACGTCAAGCAGGAGCTCTATGCCTCGGAGCCGGCCCAAGCCCTCATCGCCGCCGGGCTTATCAAGACGTGGTGTGATCGATTGCTCTCCAAGGCACGAGGCGAAGACATGACGCGCAGGGGAAGACTGCGCGGCCCGGACGGACAGATGACTGATAAGGATCTCGGGTATCCATATTTCCGACGGATGGGCTGGCAGACGAAGAACAAGGCCGTGGTGATCGACGGCAAGCGCATCATCGTCCCGCTGTACTCGGACGGCTTCAGCTTTTCCCTGATGATGATGACAGATGACGGCGGCCGAACATGGCAGTGCAGCGAGCCCCTCGTCGGCGCCGGGAACATTCAGCCCTCGATTGCGCGAAAGGCCGATGGAATGCTCGTCGCCTACATGCGCGACAACGGCCCCGCGCCGAAGCGTTTGCACGTCAGCTCGTCACGGGATCGAGGCGCGACGTGGAGTCCCGTGCGGGATTCGGACTTGCTGAACCCCGGGGCGGGCGCGGACATCGTGACACTGGGCAACGGGCACTGGGTCCTGGCCTACAACGACACGGAAAAAGGCCGGCACAGTCTGGCCGTCTCGCTCACGACCGATGAAGGAAAGACCTGGTCCCATACACGGCACGTGGAGCGGGCCTCACCGGAGGGTGACTCGCTCTCGGCCGCCTATCCGTCGATTATCCAGGGCGTCGACGGTCGTTTGCACGTGGTATACAGCTATCGCCGGCGAGAACCGGGAGGACCGGAGCAGAAAACCATCAAGCACGCGTGCTTTACGGAGTCGTGGATCACGGCTGAGTAGGAGCAGACGCGGCGGAAGTATCGGAAAAACGCAGGTGACTGCCCGGCAGTAGCTCGGCGTGGGATGCGACCGTCAGGTAGGCCACGGCGTAGAGAAGAAACGGCATGAGACAAAAGCATACCAAGACGGGCCATCCGAGCCGCCACGAGGTGTCCGAGGCAGGCCGGGCCTCGGCCACTTCATACGTTGCCTCCTTCCTCACCATCACGACGATCAGCGAGCAAACACCGGCAGTGATCCAGAAGCTCACGTGGACCAGGAACGTTCCCTTGCTCGACATGCCCGGCAATGCCTGCGTGAGCGCCGCGATGACGGACACCCAGAGAATGAGCAGGAACAGTAGTTGGCCGCGGCCGAACGCGCTCTTTGGCGACAAGGCGAGATGGCGGCCATAGTGCCGCACGATGGCAACCACGACGGTCGCCGACAGCAGCGCGCCGATGATCAGGAACCACCAAGTGGAGCCGATGCCCAGAAGGTCCGGCGGGATGTGGTCGCGCTTGGCCCAGTTCACGACGTTCTTCGAGAAGTTGGACCACGTCATGACCAGCAGCAGAAGGACCAGTGCGACCGGCCGCAGCCGCCTCATCCGAGAATCCTCCGCAGACGGTGACAGTCGCTCTCTGACGCCGGTGAGAAACGCCGCCCCCACCCCCAGTCCCATTATCAGCCCGAAGAGTTGCTCCATCCATTTCCAGTAGTCCAACCCCTGCAAAGCTTCGTACCGGCCGATCGGACCCCACTGAGCCCGGCCCAGCATATTCGCCAGGTCGCCCAGCACAAATCCGATCCCGCCGATGAGCAAGCCATACATCGCGAACGTCAGGGCCGCTCGATCCTTCCTGTGCCAAAGGTACGCGAGCAACGCGATGAAGAGCCCGACGCAGCCGGCCCAGTTGTCGCTACGCGGCGGGGTCATGTGCAGACCGAGAACGCCCACCAGAATCAGATACCCGGCCCACCATCCGCCGGCCAGCACGGCGATCAAGGCGCACGCCCGGCGGTCGGACGGAAACAGCAATGCGCAAACGCCGGCGATCAGCAGGGCCGAGGACGCCCCCACCCAATCCGTATCATTCAAGTACCATCGCTCCGCGAGCCGGTCCGTCCATCCGGTCAGGGCCAGGATCACCCAAACGGTCCCCAAGGCCACGAGCGGGCGGGCGAAACGTTCGAGATGGGAGGCCGGCTGAGTGACGCTCATCGCCAGAATCGCGGAGCCGATGCCCGCCCATAATCCTCCGATGATGAAGAGGGACGCGTAGCCGTACACAACGTCGAGCAGCGAAGAGGCGGCGGTGTAGCCGATGACGCGGCCGTAGCTCATCTGCCCGCCGAAGGCCCATCCGATGGCGCCGCACATGCCCATGATGGTCGCACGCCGCCGCCAGTCCTCCCGGCCCGAAGCGACGCAAATGGCCAGCCCCAGCAGTGCCCCCGGGATCATGGCACCGGCCTCATGCCCGTAGTCACCCCGGATACCCCAGCCCACGGACATGGCCAGGCCCGCCAGCACAATCCCCGTCAGTGTGCGACAAGTGTTCGGCATAGATCCTCCGATCATCGCCATGCACCATCCGTGAATGAGAACCGCCCTAACGGCGCGTAAAGACAACTTCCTGGCCGGGGGACGTGTCAAGAATGAGGTCCGGCCCCTCTTCCTTGATCTTATCTGTACTCGCGCCGACTGCCGTATAGGGGGCCTGTCCAAATGGATTCTCCAACCGCAGGCGGCCGCCCTTTTCAGCGACGATCCGGACTCGTTGTGTCACTCCCTTACTTCGTTGAGCCGAGATAAGGAATGCTCCCTCCGCGCGCAGCCGGGCGAAGGAGACATCGTTCCAACTCGCCGGGATCGCGGGGAAGACGCGGATGGTCCCGCTATAGCTTTGCAGGAGCATTTCCTGCAGCCCGGCGGCGGCGGCGAAATTCCCTTCCAGCGTGAACGGCCGATAGCGGAAATTCGAGTAGCCTTTGCCGGATTGATCGCCGTTGCAGTGGAAGCTGTTGCGCAGACAGAAGGCGCGGGCGAAGGTTTCCAGGGCTTGCTCGGCTCGCTCGCCGTCGCGCGCCCTCGCGGCCATGTTCGCTAACCACGAGAAACTGTACCCGCACCACGATGCGGTCCCCTTCGCATCGAGGTCGGCCAGCGATGCCTTGATGATCGCTCGGTCGCGCTCGCCGTTCTCCCAGCGAATCAGGCCGAGGGGATGAATCGCCATCAGATGGGAAAAATGCCGGTGGGACGATGGAAGCGGATAGTCCTTCGCGACGAGGAGCTTGCTGTCGTTCGGATCGATGGCGATATCCGGCATCTCCGCGAGAACACCGCGCCATCGCTCGGCTTCGTGCTCCTCGCCCAGCATCGCCGCCAATTCCGCTGCCGTCTTGAGCGTCCATCGAATCAGCGCCAGGTCGTAGTTGGTGATCGAGGGAAACCACGCCTCTAAGCGGTCGTCGTTGATCTCCGGCGATGAGCTGAGCGGCAGCGTTCGCTTGCCGTCCGGGCCCTTCTCTGTCACGGCCTCCAGAAAGACCGATGCATCCTTCAGCCACGGGTAGGCGCGCTCCGTGAGAAACCGGCCGTCCATGCTGTACCGCCAGTGGAGATAGAAATGATGCGCCAGCCAGGCGGCGGTCGTGGCCGAATGGGTGTACTGATGCCAGCCGCCGATCTGATGCTGCTCGAGGTCGGCCGTCATGGGGACATTGAGCCCCGGCAGATCGAAGAACCGTTTCGTCCATTCGCGGGCGGTCTCCCTCGTTTCCCAGAGCCACCGTACGTATCCCGAGGCGCCATCGAGTCGATTGCCGCTGTACGCAGGCCAATAGCTCAACTGCGTGTTCAGATCGTGGTGGTAGTCGCCCTTCCACGGCGGGATCTTCAT
>CBFDDG010000444.1:0-4299 GCA_965603505.1 uncultured Phycisphaerae bacterium
ATCGAGGAGATCAAGATCCACTCCCGCCGGCTGGCCAAGCAGCAGCGCACCTGGCTCCGCCGGCTGCCAGGCGTGCACTGGATCGACGTCGAAAAGACCGACAATCAACGGTCGATGCTACGCAAGGTGGTGGGTATCCTCCGCACATCCGCGGGTGGACGTGACGAGCACCCGGCTGGTGCCTAACATATATCTTCGGTCGGGGCGTAGGTGCCAGATTAGGCGCAGAGGGAGAGGCGGACGACCGTCCATCCCGAACCGATCGGTTCCGCGACTTCTTCGGCCGCGTTAAGGTGTGGGTCGGCATGCTAACAGAACTTGAGATTGAGGGATTCAAGAGCTTTGGCTCGCCAGGGGTGCACGTAAGCCTGTCGCCGCTCAACTTTGTAGTGGGCCCAAACGCCAGCGGAAAGACAAACTTCATCGAAGCCCTCCGCTTCCTGCAAAACGCTCTCCGGCAAGACGTCGAGTTCGCCGTGAATGACCTCGGCGGTCCGGCAGACGTTCGGAACAAGATCCAGCGACAGCGGCAAGAGGAGAAGCACCTTCGGCTTCGCGTTCATCTGGATGACACGGTCCGCCTCATGACCGGACCGGAGGGGCAATGGAAGGCGTCCGTGACCGATTTTCACTATGCGCTGGCCATCGATTTGCGCACAGCGGACGAGCACCCAGTGATCGTCGACGAGCAACTGACCGCGAAGGCCGAGACCGCGTCAGGAGAAGCCCCCTGCAGCGTACGGCGCGGGCCCGAAGAAGTGACGATCAGCAGCCCCCCCGAACTGGGCGGTATGCAGGATACACGTAAGCTCCCGGTCCTCCCTGGAGAGAAGTCGCGCCCCGTTGTCTCAGCCGGAGCCTTCAACTTCGCGCTAGTGGCGTTCCGGCACCTGGTGCTTCAGTGGCGCTTCTTCAGCATCAATCCGCAAGTCGCGCGCCAGCCCTCCAAGGAATTGCCCCACGCGGGCCTGGGCAGGTATGGCGAAAACCTTGCCTTGGTGCTTCATCACTTGGAGCAGAACGCCAAGGAGAACGGATTGCAGGGGCTGGTGGCGAGCTTGCGCAGCGCGGTACCAGGACTGAAGGGAATCCAGACCAAGAAGGATGGCATCGAGGGCAAATGGGCGCTTCAAGTGCTTGAGGAGCGGATCCGCGGAGCCATCAATCCCAATGCGGTCTCCGACGGCACGATTCGGCTGATTGCCTTGCTGCTTATCGCCACGCTCGGTACCGAAGAGCGCAGCTTGATTGCGATCGAAGAGCCGGAGAACAGTGTGCACCCGCACCTATCAGAGCACCTGGTTGACGTATTCCGCGAAACGTCGTCCACCTCGCAGATCATCGCCACGACGCACAACCCGGCGTTTCTCGATTACCTGAACCCACATGAGGTGCTCTTTTGTGGGAAGGTAGACGGCCTAACACGAATCCGGCGGGCCGACGACCTCGCGGAAGTTGAGAGCTTCAAGAAGCACTTCAGCCTCGGCGATCTCTGGGTTCAGGGAACCTTCGACCGGCTCTTCGAGGGACAAGAATGATCGGTGTGGGGGTCGAGGGGCCGTCCGATCGAGCGTTCTGGACCCAGTATCTGCACCGCGCGTTTCCTGGCGAACGATTCGACGTGCGTAATATGAAGACGCGCGAGAAGCTGATCGCGGCTACTGCACGCCTTCTCGCTACCTTTCGCGACGCGCACTACGCAGCTGGAATGATCGTCCTCGACCGAGACAAGGACCCATGCGTGGCTGAGCTGCGCAACCTCTTTGACCACGAGGTACGAGTGGAGTTGGGCAGGCCGCTGCCGGAGCGATTCCTGTTCCTGTGCGTGGCGGTCAGAAAGCTGGAGAGCTGGTTTCTGGCCGATCGAGAAGCCGTCATCGCTGTCCTGCCCGAGGCCTCGTACGACGTGCCCGAAGACACGTCCATCTGGGGAGTCGGCAAGCTGCGGGAACTGTGGAAGCAGCAATACGGCGTGAATTCCGCGCTGAACAAGATCGCCTTCGCCGAGCAGGTAGCGCCGCATTTCTCCGCCAAACGAGCCAAGCAGCATTCGAAATCGCTCGAAATCTCCTGGACCCGAATTTGTCACGCCGTGCAACGGTGCGCGTCTGCTGAATAGCTCTCTCCGCCACATTTCGCACGGGCGCGTTTCTCACAGATGCTGGCGTGGGGAAGCAGGCCGGTTGGGGGATGCGGCTCAACTCTTCTGTCTCGGAGGTAACGGCTGCTGGCGTCGGTTCAGGAGCAGCGGCGGGCTATTCGACCTCGTGGGAACCGGAAAACAGGGCGGCGGGCTCGTCCGCGATCGGCCGATCGGTCTCGACGACCTCAAGCTCATCCAGCCAGACCGCCTCGTCGTCGCGCTTACAGGTCAAGAGCGCGCCGCGCAACGCCGGGTCCTTGGCCCGGTGGAAGCGCAGATAGATGTAGCGGTCGTCCACCGCGAGGATCTCCAGTTTGCCCTTCGCGTGCGACATGACGTAGCGGACCCGCCGGGCCAGCCCTGACCCACGGCGCGAAGCCTCCCGCAGAATGTGCCACCCGCGCACGATGGGCACCTCGTACGGCTGGTTCCCGGCCGTCGGACGCCCCTGGAAGAGGTAGTAGGGCTGGCAGCCGATGTGCGAGAGCTTACGGTACAGGTCGGCCAGCACGTCGGGATCGTCGTTGACACCCTTGACTAGTGGACACTGGTTCACGCAGATCACGCCGCAGCGGATGAACGCGTCGATCCCCTCGCACGCTAGGTCGGTCAGCTCCCGCGGATGGTCGAAGTGGGCCATCAGGTAGATGCGCCGCCGCGACGTGGAATGCCGGCTCAGCAGCTCCTGTAGCTCGGGATCGCCCAGGATGCGGTACGGATCGAACGCGGGCATCTTGGAGCCGATACGGATGATTCGCACGTGGTGGATCCTGCGCAGCAGCCCGATAATGTCGCGCAGCCGGCGTGTGCTCATGAGCAACGGGTCGCCACCCGTGAGCAGGACGTTGGTCACTTCCGGGTGGTGGGCGACGTAGTCCAGCCCGGCGGAGACGTCGTTGGTGACTTCGTCGTTATCGGTCATGAACAGCCGCTTGCGGAAGCAATAGCGGCAATACGCCCCGCAGACCTCGTTGCAGAGCAGCAGGACCGTGTCGGGGTACTTGTGCTGGACGCCCTGGGCCACGGTGACCGCCGCCTCGTTGCTGGCGTCGAGCCGGCCCCAATCGTTGAGCTCGTCAGGACGTGGGATGATCAGTTGGCGGATGGGGTCCTGCGGGTCATTCCAATCGATCAGCTTGAGGTAGTAGTCGTTGGCCCGAAACGCGTAAACCTCTGCGACGCGTTTCAGCTTCTCGCACTCATCCGGCGGGATGTTCGGGATCTGTTCGATGCTGCCGACGTAGCGGACTCTCTGCCTACCCCCAGTGGACCGACCAACCTGCGGCAGATCCCGATACGCCAACATGTACCTCCTGGCCAACGGCGCGGGATATCCCCGAGATACACAGCTCCCTCAACAATTCAGCCATCCCTGGCTCGATCCAGGGCTCTGGTTTGCCCGGCCACCGCGTGGCCGGGTATTCGCCCTGCCATTCCTTACCCTAATCATAAGGCAGGCGGCACAGGCACGCAACTACTGTCCATTACAAACTTTATAACCCGTAGAGGGGTTGCGAATTGGTAAACCACGATCGAATAAGGGGGTTAGGCGAGCTCGCCGGCGACCGTTATCGGTCTTTTTCTCGGCGAAAAACTGCGACCACGTCTTCTACTGGGACCACGAATAGCCGGTTATCCCCCTCGAAGTCGACCGGGACGGCGTTCTTGGGGTTGAACAGAACCTTGTCGTATTGGGCGATGGGGTAGTCCTCGTCACGCTCGACCTGGGCCGAGACCGCCACGACACGTCCGGTAATGGTCGGAATCTCGATATTGCCCGGCAGCTCGATGCCGCCCTTGGTCGTCTTCTTATCCTCGTCCTTGCGGATCAGGACGCGGTTGCCGATCGGCTCCACGATCTCCAATTGCTGGCTGCGGCTGGCTTTGTTCATGCCGATCCTCTCGTATACTTTGTACCCGCAGGATTGTAGCACCCGAGAGTCGCCGGGCGATAGGGCGCGCGGGCAAGACGGAGAAACACTCTTGGCACCCGAGAGGCTGCGTAAGCTGCTGAACGAGCTGGCTGCCGGCGAGCTCGACGTAACGGCCGTCCTGCGGCAGCTACAGACGCTCCCGTTCGAGGACCTCCAGTTCGCCCGCGTGGATCACCATCGGGCGCTGCGCTGCGGGTTTCCCGAGGTGATCTTCGGCGAGGG
>CBFDDG010000445.1:0-4291 GCA_965603505.1 uncultured Phycisphaerae bacterium
GGTCATTCTCCGGGTGGTCTTCGTTGGCTTTGGGCTCCTTGCCATAGGGCTTGATCACAACCAGCAATTGCGGCAGCACGGTCAACGAGGCCAGGAGAGCCATGGTGATCGCCACCACGGTCAAGAGGCCAAAGTAAATCGTAGGAACGAAATTCGACAGGCTCAGGATGGAAAACCCGATGGCCAGTGTCACCGTCGTGTAGTAGATGGCATGGCCGATGCTGTCATGCGATCGGTGCAAGGCCGTCCGATAGCTTCCTTCGGTCTCGACCTCGTGCTTGAACCGGTGGATATAGTGGATCGTGTCGTCGTCGGCCAGGCCCACGCCGATGGCGGCGATGGTGATCGTCATCATATCCAGGGGGATGCCCAGCCAGCCCATCACGCCCAGCACGCAACTGATCGCCAGCACATTCGGGAAAATTGCGATGATCGCGATCCGCAGGGAACGGAACACAACCACGAAGGTCCCCATCAGAAAGAACATGGCAAAGCCGAGAGTGGCGATTTGGGAGGTGTACAGACTCTGGAGCATGTTGTTGTACAGAACGAGAATGCCGGCCAAGTGCGCCGACTCGGCCGGGAAGCCAAGTCTGTCGGTCAGATCTGCCCGGATCTTCTTCAGCAACTCGTTCCGTCTCAAGGAAGGATCGGAGTCCCGAATGCGCACGGTGAGCCGCGCCTCATTGTGCTCCACGGAAACATAGGGCGTGACCAGGATTTCCCTGAGTTGATCCGGTATCTGGTCGAACAGTAAGGCCAGCTCTACGTTGTCCAGCTTGCCCCCGTTGACCCGCTCGATCATCCGGACCAGGGTCACCACCGACAGGACCTTGCCGGTCTCCGGCAGGCCGGCAAGGTAGTCGTGGACGGCCGCGATTCGGGTCATCTTCTCCCGGGTGAACCAGTACTTCTGTCGGGTTTCCTGGGCTGCGGTGTCGAACTCCTCGAACTGATCGAACACGGTCTCCGTGCTGGTTTCGGCAGCGGATGGAACCGCCTCGGGCACCGCCTGCTCGAAGTCGATGACCACGTCCAGGGGCGTGGTCCCGCCGAGCCGCTGGTCCACAACCTTCATTCCCTGGTGGATCTCGGTGGTTGGCCTGAAGTAGTTGATGAAACAGTTCTCGACCTGGAGCTTGCGGATCCCGACGGCGTTGATGGCCAGCAACAGCAGGCTGACCACAAGGACCAGTCGGCCGTGGGCCACCGTGAAGCGGCCCAGCATCGGGGTCAGCCGCCACCGGGACTGCCCCCTCGACCAGGGTCTATCCCGGGGCAGAAGCATCAGTACGGCCGGCAACAGCAGGAACGGCACGAGGATGGAAATGGCCACGCCCACAACCATGATGTAGCCGAAGTCGATCACCGGCCGGATGTCGCTGAAGAGCAGGGACGCAAACCCGGCCATCGTAGTCAGGCCCGAATACACACACGGCCGCAGCATGGCGCCGATCGTGGCCACGATCAATTCGTGCTGACCGATCTGGGGCTGGCTCGCAGCCAACTCTCGGTAGCGGACCATCAGGTGGATGGTCATGGCCAACGTAATGATCAGTTGCAGGGCGATGAAGTTGGAGCTGACGACTGTGACTTCCCAGCCGAACCAGCCCAAGAATCCAATGGTGCACGTTACAGAAACCAGGCAGACCGACATGGGAAGCAGGACCCAATAGACCCTGCGGAAGATTACCGCGATGGTGAGCACCAGCAACAGAAACACCGCGGCCCCGAAAAACCGCAGGTCGTTCTTAATGAAGCTGATCATGTCGTCGGCGATCATACTCACGCCGCCCAGGAACAGGATCCCGTGCGGCCGATAGTGATCCATGATCGAGCGGATGGCCAGGATATTGCTGTGTCGCTGTCGGCGAGCCTCGTCGCGATACCGGGCGAATTGCCGAACCACCTTCTTGAGCTCGACCCGCTCCGCCGCCGTCGACGAGCCTGCCGCCTTCTTCTCATACAAGGCATTTCTTCGTTGCAGGAACTTGGCGTAGCGCGGATCGCGGCCGAAGGTGACCAAGATTACCGTAGTCTTCAAATCCGGGCTGACCAGTTGATCCTGGTACAGCGGGCTTTCCGTCAACTCCTTCCTGGCCAGGGCCTTGTCCACATCCGGCGACTCCAGGGTGCGGGTCGTCGAGCCCAGTTCCTCGGGAGGGATTGGCGGACTCTCCAGCAGAGGTACGTCCAGGATCGTCCGCACGGACTCGGCGATGCCCAGCCGCTTCAGGTCCTCTCGGAGGTTCGCCAGCACGTCCAACGTTCCGTCGGAGAAAAGGTCCTCCTTTGGCGTGAACGTCAGGGCCAGGAAGTCACTGCTTCCATACCGGGATGAGACCTGGCGCGCGTACTTGAGGTCCCGGTCGTTCTCCAGAATCAGCGTCTCTGTAGATGCATCCAGCCGGAACCGTGTGGCCCCAAATCCGAAAAAAACGATCGCCCCCAGCAGGCACGCAAGCACCGCTTTCGGATGTCTCAGGACCACCCGGTCGAAGAGAGATTGCGCCAGCAAGCGATCTTTCCTCGCGGCGTGGGTTCGATGGAGTGAGTCGTGCATCATTGACTCGGCGGCTTCTCCAGATGAGAAAGAAGGTCTTCCACGGTGCCCCGCCGCAGAATATCATCGAATTGCGACCGGTACGTCAGGAGGATGCTCACGCCCTCGATTTCCAGATCATAGATCTTCCAGCGTTCGTTGGCTTTGCTTCTGCTTTGTTCGTCTATCCCGTGTAACTTGTACAGCATGGCGACCTTCCTGTCCTCGGAGATCAGCACCACCGGGATGTGGACGATGTGCTTCTTGGAAATCGCGGGCTTGAAAAAAACCTTCTCATTCCTGTAGAGCGTGGTCTTTTCCAGATACAGGGCCTTGAGCCGTGTGACGAAAAGCCTGACGAATTTCTCTCGCTGTGCCGGGTTCAGTTTGGGCCAGTGCGTTCGACCCAAGGCGAGTCGGCCCATCAGCGGAAAATCGAAGACCGGGCTGACGATTCTGTCGATGATCTTCTGCTTGACTTCCTGATCCAGATCCTCGGCCTGGAGGACTCTCAGAACAGCATTCCACTTGGCCTCCAGGAGCTCGTTGGGGTCGTTGGGATCCTCTATCCGGGCGTCCCACCTGCTCCACCACAGCTCATTCGGGTCGTTCGCATCCGTGGCCCGGGAGACCGATTGAGTGTCAGGCTGCGCCTTTGTGTCTTTCGGACTGTTCTCCTGAGCCTCGACGTCCCATCCCCACGCCAACAGAACGAGTATCACAGGCAACAGATTCCCTACCCTCCACAGGACATCCCGCCCGTTCGTCAACCGTCCCCTGACCGGCGTCTCCATACGCATACCTCGAAACCGATGATGAGCTTTCCAGCCATCAGCAATTACCCGTCCTGACAGGCTTTCCCATCTGACTTTACCGCCTGCACTCCAGGATCCTGAGCGTCTTATGATACGGAGTACTGTCCGCAATCTCAAGAGCGCAATGCGCCTACTTCGGTACAACTTTGAACGCGATGTCGTTGCCGATGTGCGAGGCGTGGCCGCCGGTGGTGCGCAGCTCCGGGATCGTGATGGTGAGCTTGCCATCGCGGCACTGGACTGTCTGCGGGTCCACGTATCGCCCTCGCCACGTCCGGTAGAGCCGTACCTCGTAATCGCCGTCCTTCAACCCGGAGATCGTGAATGACTCGTTCGCCACGCTGGTCCTGGGGTTGACGACCCAGCCGAACGCGAAGTCGCCGCTCCGCATCGCCCAGGCGTCGCCGTTGGGTGCCGTGATCTGCGCGGGCTCGGGGCTCAAATTCGCGAAGTCGATATCGCCCACGAACCGGGCGAAGTGCCGCATCTGATTTGTGACGACGCCGTCATTGATCCAGTCGGAGTAGGCCCACCAGAAGGGCGTGCAGCACAGGCCGTTGGCCAGGCTGCCCCACAGTGCGTTGTGGTACATGGCCAGGTAGCCCGGCATCCCCGGCTCGTAGTAGGTGTGGTCGTAGCCGCACTCGCCGACAATCGCCGGCTTGTGAAAGCCTTGCCACAGGTTTTGCGTTTGTGTCGCATAGTTACGGTAGCTGTATCGGAGGGGGCTCTCGTCATCCGGACCGATTTTGCCGCTCCTGGGCATCGGGTGGCCCTGGGCTTCGTAGATCTCGCGGCCGGCGATATCGAAGATCCTGTACCCGCCGGGCCACCACTGCCCGATGCCCCCGCTTTGCGTGCCTGTGGTGGGGCGGCCGTAGGGGTCGTGTTCGTTGAAGAAGGCGTCCATCTTGCGGCACCACTGCTCGGCAAC
>CBFDDG010000446.1:0-4285 GCA_965603505.1 uncultured Phycisphaerae bacterium
TAATCATAATTTACATCCTGCTTCTGGTGACAACAATTGTGCTCGTTGCCATGAAAAAGACTCATTGGGGCAGCATCATTGGGGTTGCACTAATACCGATTTACTTCATTTGGGTTCTTCTGGACGCATGTCGCCCCTCGGGTGCCGGAAAGCAGAAAGAGGCCTCACCTGATGAGATCAACAGGGATGAAAGAGTTACGGCAGCCTCTCGTGACCAAAACGACAACCTGAGTCAGAGTGAGAACGCGCCTGATGGTGTGAAAGAGAGGATTAGAGAAAAGCTGCAGAAGGCAGATTCAACGGCTCTACAGGACACGAATACCATTGTGGCTGTGGCAATTCTCTACGAAAATCCGCGTAATATGGCTCTGCCCGAAAAGCACATTCTGGCACAGAAGCTTGTAGAGCAATATAAGCCGCAAGGCTGGATTCCGCGCAGTCTCTCTGTCGATCAGCGAACACCGGTAGCTGCGCGACAGCTCGTATATGGTCAAGAAATCCGAGAAGGCGCTGGTCTGGACACTGCTAGCTCAAATGCAATTCTGGCTGAAATGTTGGCTGATCTTGTGGGTGCAATCGATATTGAAAGTACATCAGCAATCGCATTTTCAGGTGATAGTGAAGCCTTGGGGCAAACATTCTTCGCGGTGCTTGCAAAATAGCGAACAAGACGGCTGGAGGTGACGGCAAATAGCCGCCGCGCCTCAGCCGCGCCGTTGGGCAGTCCACGCTTCCTTCGTCATCGCAATCATGTTTGTTGTTCGACATCCACGTCTCGCCCCACCCCTCACCCCGTAACGCCTTCCTGCCCCCCGTTGACCTCCTTCGTCTGGTTGCGGTGCTGCCGGGCTTTGGGGTGGTTATCAGACTCAGGGCGGTAAAGTGGCGGCGGCAGCGAACCTGCGGCGTGTATCGGTCGATATAATGGGGGTATGGTCAGGGGTGGTGCGCATTTTTCGTCGGAAGAGCTGGTTCGGGTTTTGAGCCACTACGATGTCGGGATCGTCCACCGGGTCCGGCCGCTGGAGGCGGGGGACCGGCGGGCGGCCAAGGTGGTGGTCAAGGCCGACCGGGGGACCTTTCTGCTCAAACGCCGCCCGCACGGGGCGGATGAGCCGGCCCGCGTCAAGTTCGCCCACGCCGTGCAGAGGCACCTGACGGCCAAGGCCTTTCCCGTGCCGCAACTGCTGGAGACGAGCACCGAGGGCAGCACCCTGCTGAACCTGGACAGGCATATCTACGAGCTCTTCCACTTCGTCGAGGGCTCCCGCTACGACGGCTCGGCGGAGGCCACTCGCGAGGCGGGCCGGCAGCTTGCGGTTTTCCATTGCGACCTGCGGGACCTTGACGCCGCCGGCGCGCCGACGGAGGGCTGCTTCCACGGCGACCCCACCATCCGGCAGAATCTGACGAAGCTTGCGTCCGAAAAGGGCACGGACCGTGTCCTTTCGGTAGGGTTGCGTGAAATGATTGGGGTGAGTCGGTATCTTCCGTTGTGGCCGGCAGGTTCCGCTTGATCGGCGGCTCATGGAACGGGTCGCCGGGCGGGCCGGCGAAACCGATTTGTGGGAGAGCGACCGATGAGCACCAGCCCACCAACGAACCTTCCCGTGGCCTTGCGTACCGCACGTCGCCAGTTGGATCGCTGGCGTAGCCGACACCGCCCCCATACCCGGCTGCCCGAGGAACTCTGGCGGAAAGCCATGACCCTCGCCCGCAAGCACGGGCTCAACCGGACCGCCAGCGCATTGGGCCTGAAGTACTACTCGCTCAAAAAGCGAATGGAGGCAGCGGTCGGCGACCTCTCGAAAGGCGAAGAGGCTCGCTGTGAGTTTGTCGAGTTTCTTGCGGACCCGATGGACGCCCGCTCTTGCGAGTGCACGATTGAGTTGGACGATGGAAGCGGCACGACCGTGCGGATCCGCGTCAAGGGCGTCCGTATGGCGGACCTGGCCTCGTTCGCTTCGGCGTGGCGGAGCACGCGCGCATGATCCAGGTGACGCCCCAGATGCGGATCCTGGTGGCCGTCGCGCCGGCGGACTTCCGCAAGGGGATCGATGGCTTGGCCCGGGTGTGTCGCGAGGTGCTTCGTCAGGACCCCTTTAGCGGCTACGTGTTCGTCTTTGGCAACCGGCGCCGCAAGGCGATCAAGGTCTTGATCTACGATGGGCAGGGCTTCTGGTTATGCCAGAAGCGGCTCTCGAAGGGCCGGTTCCCGTGGTGGCCGCAGAGCGACTCCGAGGCCACGCAACGGCTGCAGGCCCATCAACTGGCGGTGCTGCTGTCGGCGGGCGATCCGACCGTGGCCCGGGGCGCGGCGGCTTGGCGTCGGGTGGACGGGGGCCGCGAATGAATAGAGGTCTGCCTTTTCCGAAATGATTGAAGCACACGCCCGCCCATGCCCGATAATATCCTTTGTTGCATCTTACGGTGGTTCGGACATCGCGTGGGCTGAACGATGGGCAACCTTCGGAAGATCAAGAGAGCCTCTCGGCATGAGCATCGGTTGTCGGCTCCGCCACCGGCCGATGCCGGGGTCGAGTACATTGACCTGGACCGCCGGGAATTGGAGGCGATCCTGGAACACGCCAAGACGGCCCTGAGCGAGACTGAATACAGCAAACTGCATGCGGCGATGGAGACGCTGGTCTTCCTGACGACGGAGCTGGAGAAGAAGCGGGTCTCGGTCCAGCGGCTCAAGCAACTGCTGTTCGGGGCCACGACCGAGACGACACGCAAGGTGATGGAGAAGATTCTCGACGAGGTTGAGCAAGAAGATCCCTCCGATGACGGGGCGGCCGAGGGCCAGGAGCCAGAGGCCCGCCCGAAGGCCAAAGGGCACGGCCGCAACGGTGCCAAAGCCTATGTCGGCGCCGAGAAGATCCGTGTGCCCCACGCCTGGCTCAAGCCGGGAGATCCCTGTCCCCACTGTAACAAGGGGACCGTGTACGAGAGCGTCGAACCGGGCCGTCTCGTGCGGATCCATGGCCAGGCGCCTCTGGGGGCGACGGTCTACGAGCTGCAAAAGCTGCGCTGCCACTTGTGCGGCGAGATCTTCACGGCCCAAGCCCCGCCGGGGGTAGGACAGGACAAGTACGACGCTGAATCGGCCAGCATGATCGCGCTGCTCAAATACGGCAGCGGATTACCATTCAATCGCCTCGAACGGCTCCAGGGTAGCCTGGGTCTGCCGCTGCCGGCGGCAACACAATGGGAGATTGTGAACCACAGCGGCGGCCGGATCGAACCTGCCCTGGAGGAGTTGATTCGCCAGGCGGCCCAGGGCCAAGTGGTGCACAATGACGACACGACGATGAAGGTGCTGGCTCTTTGCGACCCGGAAGCCAAGCCCCTCCAGCCGGAGGCGTCGGCGGCCCCGGACCGCAAGGGCGTATTCACCTCGGGGATCATCTCGGTGCTCGACGGTCGCCGGATCGCGTTGTTCTTCACGGGCCACCGGCACGCGGGGGAGAACCTGGCCGCCGTACTGAAGCAGCGCGCCTCAGAGTTGGATCGACCCGTCCAGATGTGTGATGCCTTGTCGCGTAACCTGCCCAAAGTGCTCGAGACCATCGTGGCGAATTGCCTAGCCCACGGACGGAGGCAGTTCGTCGAGGTGGCGGCCAACTTCCCGGAGGAGTGCCTCTATGTCCTGAAGGTCCTCAAGGTCGTCTACACCAACGATGCCCTGGCGAAGGACCAGGGGATGTCGCCCGAACAGCGACTGGCCTTCCACCAGGCCGAAAGTCAGCCAGAGATGAACGCCCTGAAAAGCTGGCTGACCGCTCAGATCGAGCAGAGAAAGGTGGAGCCCAACAGCGGCCTGGGCGAGGCGATTACGTACATGCGCAAACACTGGGACCAGCTAACCCTGTTCCTCCGCCATCCGGGTGCCCCGCTGGACAACAATGTATGCGAACAGGCCCTCAAAAAGGCGATCCTTCACCGTAAGAATGCCTACTTCTACAAGACGGAACACGGGGCTCATGTCGGAGATCTGTTCATGAGCCTGATCCATACCTGCGAATTGAACGGTGTCAATCCCTTCGAATACCTGACGGAGCTGAACAAGCACGCGGACGAACTCTCGTCTCACCCGGCCGATTGGATGCCCTGGACCTACCAGGACACCCTCGCCCAGGAGGTTGCCCCTTAGCCCATCTGATCCCCAATCCCATGGTCGTAGGTCGCCTCGACAAATTCAGATTTTACAGGCGCGCCGAAAGGACACGACATCCACGTCTCGCCCCACCCCTCACCCCGTAACGCCTTCCTGCCCCCCGTT
>CBFDDG010000447.1:0-4283 GCA_965603505.1 uncultured Phycisphaerae bacterium
TTCCGTTCGGCACGGTCCTCAAACTCGATGGCGGCGGCGAATATCTCTTCCTTCTCTTCTTCGAGATCCACAACTTGGCTCCCAGAACAGTGTGCTCTCTATCCTATAGTGCGAGATCCAAAGGCGCAGTGGCCCATGGAGATCGAAAAAGACTGGCATGAAGACCGGAGCGGAGCGGACCGCCCAGTCAGCCGATTTCCTCCAAGAGCCAAGCGCGAGCATAGGCCCAATGACGCTTGACAGTATTGGGAGAAATGCCCAACACCTCGGCTGTTTGCTCAATAGTCAGACCTGTGAAGAATCGCAGCTTGACGACGTCGGTCTTCAACTTGTCTCTCTGCGACAGTCTCCCAAGAGCCTCGTCCAGCGCGAGCAGGTTGTCGGGAGACTGCTGGTCATCAGAGGTTAGAACTACATCGGCGAAGTCAACCCTGTCCCGATCCCCTCCATATTTGAGCCCCTTCTTCTGACGGGCGCGTTCGATCAAGATCCGCCGCATGGCTTCCGCAGCCGCCATGAAGAAGTGATTGCGACTGTTCCAGTTCCGACATTCCGCCTCCACCAGCCGGAGATACGCTTCGTGCACGAGTGCGGTCGCCTGGAGGGTCTGGCCCGGCGGCTCGTGGGAGAGCTTCTGAGCAGCAAGGAGCCGCAACTCCTCATAGACCAGCGGCAAGAGTTCATCCGTGGCTTTGGCGTCCCCCCGCTCAATGGCGTTCAGAATCCGAGTGACGTCAGTCATACCGACTCCCCACCGTTTCAGGCCTCTGTTACGGGTATTATCACAAATCCGGACCTAGTCCGCAACTGGTCCCAAGGGTGACGGACAGGTCAGCACCTTCCACGGCCGCGAGACCAGACTCGGGCCCGAGCACCTCCACACCATCGATTCACTGGGCGAGCTGGCGAGCCTTTACGAATCCTGGTCCACTGACGAAGCCGCGAAGTGGCGCGCAAGGCTGATCCGCATGGGAAATGCGCGAAAATGAGGCCGGGCATATCGGCCGTATGATGACATGAGGAGGTCCGGGGTGGAGGCGTCAGCCCAGCCGCTCGGCTCGCCGGATGGCGATGGCCTCGACTCGGCCGCGAAGCTCGTGGCGGTTATCTCCGGCCGTAGGCCAGCATCAGCGTCACGAGCACAGCGATCTGCAAAATGACAAGTACCAAGTTCATCCTACTGTCCTTGATATCCTATCGGGACCCGGGCCCCACAAATGCGATGTATCGCCTTTGAGGACCCTTCCTTCACGTATAATAAGGCACACCACCGGTGCGGAGTAACACGCCTCATTCGCAGAATCATGCCAGATTCTCGGGCCATTACCTTCGCTGGCTCGTGAGCCGGCTGTCGGGATTGCCCGCCGTGTACGGACTGGATGGCCGCCCCTCCATACCGTTCCTGTCCTTCCGGACAGGGCCACGCTCCACCTGGATTCTCGTTCGGTTCGCAGATGGTTGCTGCGGACACACCCGAAATCCGGTGCTCTAATTAAAGTATAGCATCTTCTGGAGGCCGGCGGGCTTTTCCCGGCATTGTTTTCGGCAAATATCAGCCGGAATAACGAGGGCCTTGCCAGTGTGCGAAGGAACTCGCCACGGAGCACGAGTCGGTCTTGGAGTTGCCGCCGGCTGCGCATCGTGGCCTCTTGCATGCCGGAGGCGTGTCGGGTATCCTGACCCCTGAAGACCGGTCACGACTTGAACAGCAGAACTGCCTTGAGAGGGTGTGACGTATGAGACGGACCTTGATGCTGCTGGCTGTGATGGCGGCCTCCGCCGGCGCACAAGGACTCGCCCAGTTCGAATCGAAGGCCCCTCCCACCAAGCCGGTCTCAGCTCCTCTTCCCCGTGACTCGATGGATCTCAAGGCGATTCCGTTCAGGATCGTGCATGAAACGTATCGGAGGACCGAGGGGAAAAGAAACTGGGAGTTGGTCATCATGAATGCGGGCGGCTCCGGCGCCGTCAACCTTACGAACACACCGGACATCGATGAGATGTACCCCCATGTGTCGCCGGACGGCACGAAGATCTGTTTCGTGGCCGACGAGGGCAGGAGAAGGGATAAGGTCCGCCACGTCTACTACATGGACATCGACGGCAGTAACCGCGTCCATGTCGCGGCCCACGCCCGCGAGCCCTGCTGGTGTTTCGACAGCAAGAGCATCGCCTATCTGAAGGGTGAATACACGCGATATACGACCCGTGAATATGCCACCGCAGGACTGGCCTTCTATCATCTGGAGAACGACTGGCACCAGGCACATCCAAATGATGAGTTGCAGCATCTGTATGCCATCTGCTGGTCGCCGGACGGCAAATGGTTCGTGGCCGCCATCCACGGCGGGATGGGCTACAGTGACACGATCCTGGCCTTCGATGCGTTCGGGAAGCGCGTGTTCGACCTCGGGCGCTGGGGGGTCAGAGGATGCCGGCCCGACCTCAGCACAGACGGCGCCAGGATGGTCTGGGGCGAAACCGACTGGAACCTGCGCACGGGCGAGATCGACCTGACGTTGGCGGAGCCGAAGGTCACGAACGTTCGCGATATCCTTCGGTGCGCCAAGCGGCTCAAGGTCTACCACGTGGACCTCTCGCCGGACGGCCGGTATATTACCTTCAGTTACGGTCCCGTCCAGGGGGGCCAGCAGGTGGGCGGGATGGCCGAAGGCTGGAACATCTGCGTGGGCGATCTGGACGGCAACTGGGTGCAGGTCACCGCCGACGGCTTGCACAACAAGGAGCCCGACTGGGTGCCTGTGAATGTCCCGGAGCGGAGCGTACAGATCAAATAGACAGAAGGAGGACGACGATGGCGAAGTGGCTGGGCGATAGAGTGTGCTTGTGGTGCGGGCGTATTGCTTTTTGTCTGTTGCTTGTTCTAGGGATGGGGCATCATGCCGCGATGGGGCAGGAGTCTCTCCGTCCCGGCTCCGGACTCGATCTGAAGAGCATTCCGTTCAAGCTCGTCTACGAGACGCTGATCGAGACGGACGGCCGGGAGAATTGGGAACTCATCCTGATCAACGCCGATGGCTCCGGCCGTGTGAATCTGACGAAAACCGGCGCGGTCAGTGAGATGTACCCGCATGTTTCACCCGACGGGACCAAGGTCTGCTTCGTGGCGGACGAGGGGACCGGCCGGGACAAGGTCCGCAGCGTCTATTACATGAACATCGACGGCAGCAACCCCGTCAAGGTGGCTCACAACGCCCGGCAGCCCTGCTGGAGTCCTGACGGCCGGAAGATTGCCTATCTGAAAGCCGAGTACGAACGCTACACGACCCGCGACTATGGGACCAAAGGAGTCGTCCTCTACGACTTGAGTACAGGTGCCCACACGGAGCACCCGAACCAGAAGAATCTGTACCATCTCTACAACATTTGCTGGTCGCCGGCCGGCCGGTGGTTCTTGGCGACCGTCCACGGCGGCATGGGCTTCGATCATGCAGTCCTCGCATTTGAAGCGGACGGTACGAGCATCGTTGACCTGACCCCATGTCGCGTCACCGGGTGCCGCCCGGACCTGAGCCCCGACGGCAAGAGGGTCACCTGGGGCAAGACGGACTGGGACCTGTGCGTCGGCGCGATCGACCTGACGGCGGTCAAGCCGAAGGTGACCGACGTATGTGGCGTGGTGACGTGCGACAAGGAGCACGAGGTCTATCATACGGATTTCTCGCCGGACGGCCGCTATATTGCATTTAGCTACGGGCCAAAGGCCAATGAACAGGTCGGCGAAAAAGCGCCGGGCTGGAATATCTGCGTCACCGATCTGGCGGGCCACTGGGTGCAGGTCACCACCGACGGCCATCACAACAAGGAGCCCGACTGGGTGCCGAACCCAAAGAATTGATTGATGATCATTGGCTGTTGATGATTGGAGCGTGTCAAGCTCAAGACGGAAGGTCGTCGGGATCGCCCTGACCGAAAGAAGGATCGATGAGTATAAAATCTTGGCAGCGAAGAGCCGTGAGTATCTGTCTGCTCGTGCCGTTCGCGATTGCCCCGGGTTGTCGGCGTGTCGAGGAGACGACTCCATCGGCCCAGGTCGGGACCACGAAGAGCGGCATAGAGATGGTTGTGATTCCGGGCGGGTCGTTCGAGATGGGCCGCGACGCCGGAGCGCCCGATGAAGCACCGGCGCACCAGGTGCGGATCAGCAGCTTCTGGATGGATCGGTATGAAGTCGTCCAGGAGGAGTTCCGCAAATACGAGATCTCCGATCCGTCGCATTTCAAGGGGCCGCGACAGCCGCTGGAGCAGATCAACTGGACCGA
>CBFDDG010000448.1:0-4278 GCA_965603505.1 uncultured Phycisphaerae bacterium
GGCAAGGGATGCAGGTCTTTGCGACGCTGAGATTATGGAGACTCTCGCGGTCGTCGTGTTGAATACCTTCCAGAATTACATCAACGCTCTCGTCCGGACTGATGCGGATCGCTTGGACGTGCCGCCCAGGAAGGCGAAGGAGAAAAGCCTCTATCAAAGCGCCGGCATGCAGTTCAACAAAGCGGCGGATTTGATGCGTCTGGACCCCAGCGTCCGCCGGATCCTCGCCACCACTGAGAACGAGATCGTCATCCACTGTCCGGTGAAGATGGATAGCGGTGAGATCGCGGTGTTCACAGGTTACCGCGTTCAGCACAACGATGCCCTGGGGCCGTTCAAGGGGGGGCTGCGGTACCATCCGAAGGTCGATCTGGACGAGGTCCGCGCCTTGGCCGCCTGGATGACCTGGAAGGCCGCGCTGGCCGGCATCCCGTTCGGCGGCGCGAAGGGCGGCATCCAACTTGATCCTTCCAGATACTCGACGGCGGAATTGGAACGAATCACCCGACGGTTTGCCTTTGATCTTGGGAACAACATCGGCCCGGACTACGACATCCCCGCTCCGGACGTGAACACGAACGCCCAGATCATGGCTTGGATTCTAGACACCTATCTCTCAAGCGTCCCTCCTCATGAACGGCAAGGTAACATCCACATTGTCACCGGCAAGCCCATAGAGTCAGGTGGAAGCCAGGGGCGAGACAAAGCCACCGGGCAGGGCGTGGTGTTGACAATTCAAGCGTGGGCTGAGGATCACGCATTCTCTCTGGACGGCGCTACGTTCATTGTTCAGGGGTTCGGGAACGTGGGGTCTTGGGCTGCGCGCCTCTTGACTGACCTGGGTGCAAAGCTGATCGCCGTCGAGGATGAGACCGGTGGAACGCGCAACTTGGGTGGTCTCGATCCCGGCAAGCTGTTGGAGCGCGTTAGAGCGGAGGGTGGCGTCGCGGGCTACCCTGACGGCGAGTCGGTGGACCATGCCGCGTTCCTACGGACGCAGGCGGACATCTTCATCCCCGCGGCATTGGAGAGCCAAATCACCGCCGAAACGGCAGCCTGGCTAAACGTCAAGCTCGTGGCCGAAGGCGCAAACGGCCCGACCGATCCGGAAGGCGATGTAGTCCTCCAAAGGCGCGGCATCCATGTTATTCCCGATATACTCTGCAATTCTGGCGGTGTCATTGTCAGCTACTTCGAGTGGCTGCAGAACAAACGCAGCGAGTTCTGGGACCTCGAAGAGGTGGACCGCAAACTGCGCAAGAAGATAGCCAGTGCATACGAACGCGTCCGGGACAAGGCAGAGGAACTCGACACCGACTGGCGCACAGCGGCCTACGTCGTCGCCTTGTCAAGATTAGAGAAGGTGTACAAGGAACGTGGGATCTTTCCTTAATGGAAATGCGCGAGCAAAAGACGTGCCAGGTGTATTGTGAGAATGCTCCTATGGACCGCGGCTTTGAGCATCGGTGTAACAGTCGGCGGGCGGCTCGTAGGAGGCAGCGACAGTATGTGCGGATCATCTGACATTCCGAGTGGTACGACCATGGGGCAGGCGCGGCCGGCCTATACGAATCGCCTGGCGGAGCAGACCAGTCCGTATCTCCTCCAGCACGCGCACAACCCGGTGGACTGGTATCCTTGGGGCGAAGAAGCGCTCAGCCGGGCGAAGAAGGAGAACAAGCCGATATTCCTCTCGATCGGCTATTCCGCCTGCCACTGGTGCCACGTTATGGAACGGGAGTCGTTCGAGGACCCCGAAGTCGCGAAGGTCCTGAACGCACACTTCATATCCATCAAGGTGGACCGCGAGGAACGCCCCGACCTCGACGAGATCTACATGACGGCGGTGCAGATGATGACGGGCAGCGGCGGGTGGCCACTCAACGTGTTCCTCACGCCGGATCTCAAGCCGTTCTTCGGCGGCACTTACTTCCCGCCCGAAGACCGTTACGGACGACCCGCATTCAAGAAAGTCCTGGAACGCATTGCTGAAGTGTGGGGCGGGAATCCGGAGCAGGTGTTGCACGATGCCGAGGCGCTGACGCGCGCGATCCGCGACCACGCCGAGTTTCGCGCGCCGGCGGCCGGTGCGCTCGATGCCTCGGTACTCTCGAAGGCCGTGGCGGAGCTGGAACAGGCCTTCGACTCACGCTGGGGCGGATTCGGCGACGCGCCGAAGTTTCCCCCCAGCGGGGCGGTTGCCGTCCTGCTGCGTCAGTACCGGCACACGCGCGAGGCCAAGTTGCTGGAGATGGCCACGCTGACGCTCGACCGGATGGCCTACGGCGGGATGTACGATCAGCTCGGCGGGGGGTTTCACCGTTACGCGACCGACCGTCACTGGCTGGTGCCCCACTTCGAGAAGATGCTCTACGACAACGCGTTGCTGGCCCAGGTCTACCTGGAGGCCTGGCAGGTGACCGGCAAGGAGCTTTATCGGCGCGTCGCCACCGAGATTCTCGACTATGTGCGGCGCGACATGACTGATCGGCGTGGCGGGTTTCACTCGGCCGAAGACGCCGACAGCGAGGGAGTGGAAGGCAGATTCTATGTCTGGAGCCCGGACCAGGTCGAGACGGTCCTCGGCAAGGAAGACGGCGCTTTCTTCTGCGAATACTACGGCGCGAGCGTGAGCGGCAACTTCGAGGGCCATAGCATCTTGAACGTGCCGCGCGAGCCGGCGGCGTTCGCCCGTGAGAAGGGAATATCCCCAAAGGAGATGGGAGAGCGCCTGGCGCGGCTTCGCCACGAGTTACGCAAAGCGCGTGATGGGCGCGTGCGCCCGGGCAAGGACGACAAGGTCCTGGCGGCCTGGAATGGCATGATGATTTCGGCGTTCGCCCGCGGTTACCAGGTCCTGGGCGAAGAGCGATTCCTGAAAGCAGCGGAAACGGCGGCGGACTTCGTCCTCGCCAACATGGTCCGCGACGGCCTGCTCCTGCGGACCTATCGTGGTCCAAACAATGAGCAAGAGGCGGGCGTAAGCAAGTTGCCCGCCTACCTCGACGACTACGCCGAGATGGCCAACGGGCTGCTGGATCTCTACGAGGCGACTTTTGACTCGCGCTGGCTGGAGGCAGCGGACGACCTGTCGCGCAAGATGGTGGCGGACTTCTGGGACGAGAAGAACTCCGGCTTCTTCTACACCTCGACAGCCCACAAGAACCTCCTGGTGCGCACAAAGCCGTTCTACGATGGTGCAGTGCCGTCGGGCAACTCTACGGCAACGCTGGTGCTGCTGAGGCTGTCGAAGCTTCTCGACAACACGGGTCATTACCAGAAGGCCGAGGCAGTGCTTACGTCTGTGCGCGACATGATGTCGGCCCGGCCCAGGGCGTACCTGAACCTGCTGTGCGCGGCCGACTTCTACCTCCACCCCACGCGCGAGATTGCCATCGCGGGCAGACGGGACGCTGCCGATACGCAGCGCTTCCTGGAACTCATCCACGGCAGGTTCATCCCGAATAAGATCATAGCCCTGGCGGCACCGGATGGGCCTGGTGCCGGAGCGGCGGGAAAGCGAATTCCTCTGCTCTCGGGCAAGACGATGCTCTCGGGCAAAGCAACCGTCTATGTGTGCGAGAACTATGCCTGCAAGCAGCCGGTGACCGACGCAGCAGCGCTCGAGAGGATCCTGGACGAACGGGACGTGATACCTTAGACGGTCAACCAGCCGCCTTCGGCCCAAAAGGCACAGGTCCCCACCATATACAACCAGAAGGGGAAGCTCGGCGTGAACTGGCTGAACCTCTTGGGAATATCCGTCGGCCTGGCGATGGACGCCTTTGCGGTCTCGATTGCCGCAGGAATGAGCGTCAGCAATGTGACGCCCCGGCACGTCTTCCGCATCGCTTTTCATTTCGGGTTGTTTCAGTTCATGATGCCGATTCTTGGCTGGGGGGTTGGCTCGACATTCTCCGCGTACGTTGTCGCCTACGACCACTGGCTGGCGTTTGGCCTGCTGAGCATCATCGGCGGCAAGATGTTGCTCGATGCTTGTTCGCGGACCGAGAAGAAGAAGTCCGACCCAACCAGGGGGTGGTTGCTGGTGCTGCTCTCAGTGGCGACAAGCATTGACGCCCTTGCCGTTGGCTTCAGCATGGCGTTCCTTCGTGTCTCCATTGTGCTGCCCTGTGTCGTGATCGGCATCGTGGCTGCCTCCTTCAGCGCAGTGGGCATTATCTTTGCCAAGCGAGTGCTTGGTCGCTGGCGACGTGCCGCCGATGCGCTTGGAGGATGTATTTTAATAGCAGTCGGCATCAGGGTCCTTATCGCGCA
>CBFDDG010000449.1:0-4272 GCA_965603505.1 uncultured Phycisphaerae bacterium
TCGAACTCGACGGTGGCCGTCGTTGTCCAGTCGTCGGTGGTCCAGTAGGTTTCCTTGTTGCCGTCGGTGATTTTGTTTGCGGCGAATGCGGGATTATTGCCTCTGACGTTCGATGCCGTTGCCTTGGCGCCGGCGGCGAGGTTCTCGTCGAAGATGGCATCGAGGATCTTGCGGAACTCGCGCAGCCGCCGGACGTCGTTCTCGTGGATCAGTCCCCTCTTGTCCGGCGGGAGGTTCAGCAGCAGCACGCTGTTGTAGCCGACGGAACTGAAATAGATATCGAGCAGATGCTCGACGGATTTGACCTTGTCATCCTCGCGAGCATGATAGAACCACCCCGGGCGAATGGAGACATCGGTCTCGGCCGGGTACCAGATAAGATGGTCGCCCTCGCCGAGGGCCTTGAGGCTGCCCAGGTCCTTCTGCGTGGCGTTGATGAAGCCGAAGGGCTGCTCGCTTCGATTCATCACGCTCCATTCGCTCTCGCGGGCGTAGCCGCGCTCGTTGCCCACCCAGCGGATATCCGGTCCGTTGAAGATCACCGCACCGGGCTGAAGCTCGCGGACGATGGCATAGTAATCGTTCCAGTGGTATTCCATGTCCTTGGCGTCGCGGCCCTTGGCGCCGTCGAACCAGACCTCGGTGACTTCGCCGTAGTTGGTGAGAATCTCGCGCAATTGGTTCTTGTAGAACCGGTTGTAGCCCTCGGTGTCGCCGTAGGCGGGCTCGTGGCGGTCCCATGGCGAGAGGTACAGCCCGAGCTTCAGGCCGGCTTGGCGGCAGGCCCGGGCCAATTCGCCCACGATGTCGCCCCGGCCGTTCTTGTAGGGACTGCTCTTGACGGAGTGGTCCGTGTACCGGCTGGGCCACAGGCAGAAGCCGTCGTGATGCTTGGCCGTGAGGATGATCATCTTCATGCCGGCGTCCTTGCAGGTCTTGACCCACTGGCGAACGTCGAGCTGCGTGGGATTAAAGATGGCCGGGGCCTCGGTCCCGTCCCCCCACTCCTTGTCCGTGAAGGCGTTCACCGTGTAGTGGATGAACGCGATGAATTCCAATTCCTGCCAGGCAAGCTGTTGCGGCGACGGACGGACATTAGCCGCCCTGGAAATCAGTGTTTTCCTCGGGTCCTTTGCGGTCTGAGCCTCACCCACGATGTCATAGACCCGCACGTAATCCACCACGAAATGATCGGGCAGATTCGCCTTTGTGATGTCCCCGCCCCACTCGCCGATCTCTTCGGTCAACTTGGCAAACTGCGGAACCTGGGACACGCCCCCGGCATCGCTCCGCCAGGTCTCGTGGCCATCTACATAGAAGACGTACTCCGTGGTTGTCCAGAGCAGGCCGAAGGTGTGGAAACCCTCGCTCAGGCCGGGCACGGTGAACTTCGTGCCGGTGCTCTGATGCTCCTTGCCGTAGCCGTCCCAGTGCAGGTTCTGGGTGGTCCGGTCATCGCGCCAGGGCTTCTCCATGACGTCGATCTCGGTCCCGTCGCGGCCGCCGTCACCGACCTTGCCCACGCCGTCGGCCTGGAGCCAGAAGGCGGGCCAATGCCCCGGCTGCTCGGGGAACTTGCAGCGGCAGACCCAGTAGCCGTATCGATGCTCGAATCTGCCCCTCGTGCGGACGGCCCCGCAGGTGTACCTGTCGCCGTCTTTCTTCGTGCGCAGGATCAGGTTGCCCTTGCCGTCAAGGTAGGCGTCCTCCTTCACCCAGTATCCATCCCGCCGCTTCCAGTCGCCAAGAACCTCCCATTTGGACGTGTCCACCGCATCGCCCTCGAATTCGTCACTCCAGGCGAGCCGCCAACTCTGACCTTCGGAAAGCCCGGGAAGAAACTCCTCGGGAGCGGCCTGGGCCGCCCATCCGATTGCCGGCAATAGACACGATGCACAGAGAATCAACGTCCACGGATGAAACGATAGGCCTCTCATTCTTGCTCCTGTCCGTCAAGCTTTTGCGGTTTGTGGCGTTTTGGTTCGCTGCGTGGCCTGCAGCCCCGAGACGACGGTCATCGCGATCATGGCCGCGTACGTGACGATTGTGAACCAGTGCCCCCAGGCGCCCGAGACATGCGCGGTCTTGATCAGCACGGTCCCGATCGCGAAGGACTGGAGAAACATCTTGATCTTGCCGGCCTTGACGGCGGCGAAATTGATGCCCCTGGCCTCAGCGAGGTGACGCAGGACTGTGACATAGGCCTCTCTCACGATGAGGATCCCGGCGACGGCCCAGTGGATAACCGCCAGCGTGACCGGTCCCCAGCCGAAAAGCGTGGGCACGCCGACGATGGCAAAGCACACAAAAGCACCGCCGACGAGGATCTTGTCCACGAGCGGGTCGATCATGCGGCCGAATTTGGTGGACGCGTTGTATCGCCGGGCGACGACGCCGTCGACGATATCCGTCAGCCCGGCGACGACGAACAGAACAAAGGCAACATCCAGAAACACTGGAAGATTCGCCACGTAGGGCGAATAAAGGATCATCGCGAGGAAGATGATGGTCAGCCCCAGACGCATGAAAGTCAGCATGTTCGGAACATGTTTCCACATGGCGACGAGTTTACAAAAGAAGGACTGAAAAGGCAAAAGTGAAAAGGCAAAAGCGAGGAGGACGCCCCGAATCTCTTGCCTTTCTTCTTTGACTTGTGGCCTCCTGCATTTGCCCTGGATTGAGGCCAAGGCTGCTTCCACATCAGACCGGCTCGACGAGGAGATCGTAGTCCTCGGCGCCAACCACCCTCACGTCGATGAACTGCCCGGGGGCTGCGGAGCATCCGTTGATGATGCAGACACTGTCGATGTCCGGGGCCTGCCCGTAGAAACGTCCGCGGCCCCCGCCGCTCGCGTCGACGGAATCCACAAGGCACGTGAGCCTGCTACCGATTCGTTCTCTACTCCCGGCGAAGGCGATCTCCTGCTGCGTCAGCATCAGTTCATCGAAGCGGGCCTGTTTCACCTCATCAGGGACCTGGTCGGGATACTCAGCCGCCGGTGTGCCGGCCTCGCGAAAATAGGTAAACGCACCCAGTGCATCGAACCGGGCCCATCTGACGAACGCCATGAGCTCGTCGAACTCCTTCTGCGTCTCCCCCGGAAAGCCCACGATCACCGTCGTCCGTAGGACAATATCGGACATAGCCGCACGAAGCCTCTCGACGAGCTTGCACAGAGCCTCCTTTGTATCCGGTCGGCGCATCGCCTTGAGGATACCGTCACTGGCGTGCTGAATGGGAATATCGAGATAGCGAAGAACCTTACCGCTGTTTGCGATGGTCTCGATGAGCTGATCGGTGATGCCGGTGGGGTAGGCATAGAGCAGCCGAATCCATGCCGGATCGGCAACGCGATCCATCTCATGAAGCAGACAGGCAAGACCGTTTCGCATCTTCAGATCCTGGCCGTACACCGTTGTATCCTGCCCTATGAGGTTCAGCTCCACAGCGCCGGATGTCACCAGCTCCCGTGCCTCGTCAAGGACCATCTCGACCGGCTTGCTCCGCAACGGGCCGCGGATGGCGGGAATCGTGCAGAACGAACATCGGTGGCCGCACCCTTCGCTGATTCGCAGATAGGCCGAATGGACAGGCCCGATCCGCAGCCTGCCACGGTCCTCGGCGACTGTGGACGGGGCGGGCCCGCAGTAGAGCAGCGGCCCATCCGACGCAAGCGTCTCCCGAATCACCTGAACGATCGCATCTCGATGCTCCAGATCAACCACGGCGTCGATGCCCCCTGCCTCGGTGAGGAGATGGCCGCCCAGCCGCTGGGACAGGCAGCCCGTGACAATCACTTTCCGCACATTCCCCATCCTTTTATTCGAAACCGCCTGATGGACCGCGTCGAGTGACTCGATCTTGGCCGGCTCGATGAAACCGCACGTGTTGATGACGACCACATCGGCCTGCTCCGGCTCGGCGGCGATGAAAAACCCCGCCTCGACGATCTGAGCCAGCATTCTTTCGCTGTCCACCACGTTCTTGGGGCAGCCCAATGCCACAAAGCCAATTGTCACGTTCTTGTGCCTCTTCCTTGCCATATGTGGGTAGATTAGCACGAAAACGCCGCCTGTTCACGCCCTTAACGTGGGCAAAATCGCGAATTGGATTTTTGTTAATCCGATGAATTTGACCTTGACGATAAGGAAATGTGCAATAGAATATTTTGTGTTGGCGTCTTTCTGCGCGGAAAGGAGGTCCGGGGAGCAGAGAGGGAGTGGATGGAGCATTACGGACTTTAGGTGAGAACGACCGGTACGGACCTATGG
>CBFDDG010000450.1:0-4268 GCA_965603505.1 uncultured Phycisphaerae bacterium
GCGCTCTTGTGATCGAGGAAACCTTCGAGCTTCCGGGCACGCACGGGATGCTGGAGCTTGCGGATGGCCTTGGCCTCGACCTGCCGCACGCGCTCGCGAGTCACTTTGAAGATGCGGCCGACCTCCTCAAGCGTATACGTGTAGCCGTCCCCGATGCCATAGCGAAGCTTGATGATCTCGCGCTCCCGGTAGGAGAGCGTCTTGAGGACCATGTCGATCCGCTCCTTGAGCATCTCCTGGGTCGCGGAGGCCACGGGGGAATCCACGTCGTCATCCTCGATGAAATCGCCGAAGTAGGAGTCTTCGCTGTCCCCGATCGGACGGTCGAGGCTGATGGGATGCTTGGAGATATTGAGGACCCGCCGCGTCTCCTGCACCGACATGCTGACTTCCGAGGCGATTTCCTCGATGGTCGGCTCGCGGCCGAGCTCCTGGTGCAGGATCTTGGAGGCGCTGCGAATCCGGCTCATCGTCTCGATCATGTGGACCGGAATCCGAATGGTCCGTGCGTGGTCGGCAATCGCCCGGGTGATCGCCTGACGAATCCACCACGTCGCATAGGTGCTGAACTTGTAGCCGCGGCGATACTCATACTTGTCCACCGCCCGCATCAGGCCCGTGTTGCCCTCCTGAATCAGGTCCAGGAAGCTCAGCCCGCGGTTGCGGTACTTCTTGGCAATCGAGACGACCAGACGCAGGTTGGCGCTGGACAGCATCCGTTTGGCCTGCTCGTACTGGCAGAAGACCCTTTCCATCGCCCGCAGTTTCTTCTCCAACTGACCGGGCGTCTCCAGAGCGAGTTCCTGCAAGCCGGCCACTTCCTGCTTCGCAGTCTCAATGTCCTCGGCCGTCATCATTCCGTTCGGACCGGCCTCGATCATCTTCTGAAGCTGGCGCATCTTCTCGCAGATTCCCTGCAGCTTCGGCTTCATTGGCTGGATGCGGCTGGTCCGCAGGCTCAACTCCTCCAGGAGAGTGGCGACCTTCCTGCGGTTGCGGCGAAGGTGTCTCGTATCGAGCCGACGCTTGTCCTCATCCGTGCCGGTGCAAATGTCCTTGAAGAGCCGCTGGTTGATCTCGAGCAACTCGTTGACCGTCTTGAGGTTCTCGACGATGCGCTTCTTGATCACGCCCTTCGTGGTCAGGGGCGAGGTCCCGGTCTTGATCGTCCGGTCGAACGACATGGAGCCGTCGTGTACCTGCTGAATCAACTCGACCGCGTTGCGCGCGCAATAATCGCACTGGAGCATCTTTCGCCGGAACGCCATCCGGGCGATCTCGATCTTTCGGGCCAGGGCAATCTCATCCTTGCGAACCAGCAGCGGGATCTGCCCCATCTGGGTCAGATACATGCGAATGGGATCATCGATGCGGTGGGAGACCTCCCCTTCGACGAACCGCTTCTCCAGTTGTTCGTCGTCCTCCGAGGCCTCTTCCGCTGCGCCGCTCTCCTCTTTGTCCACCGCCTCGGCATCTTCCTCGAAGTCGTCGTCCGACCGATCGGCGCGCTGAGCCACCTTGTCACTTTCATCGACGATATTGATGCCCATCTCATCGAGCGTGCCGAGGAGTCTTTCGAGCCGCTTCGCACTGACGGCATCATCCGGCAGCGATTCATTGATCTCCTCGTACGTGAGGAAACCCTCTTTCCTGCCCTTCACGATCAGCGTCTTGATCATCGGCTCGGGGTCCCGCCGGACCTCGGCCTCCTGACGCTCCTGCGCCTCGATCTTGGCGTTCTCGGACGTACTCTTGACTTCCGTCTGACTCATATCCTTAACCTTCTTTGACCTCATTCCCTTTTTCGCCACAATATCGACTCCACTAAAGTGAAACTGCAAAACTCTAAAACCACCACCCTTGTGAAGCCTCAAAACGCTCCCATCCTTGTTTGGTTTGCGGATTCACCTGTTGCTACGGCCCCCTTGGCGCAATTGTTCATCCTGCGGGGGTTTATCGAACCTTCCCCTCTCAAACGATACCGATGCTGTGCGGGTTCTGCCGCCCGGAACGCCCATCGGGACTCTCCCGTAAGGGTGCCCTCGAGACCGTCCCGTTGGTCCGAACATCTGCCGCCCGACCCCTGCGCCGGCGCAGAACCTCAAGAGCATCCATCAGACGCGAATGGTGGTTGCCCTTGCCCTCGCCGACCTGCTGCAGTTCGACAATACACTCGCCCAGCTCCACGGATTCCGTCTGGGCCAGTACGCGATTCACCGAGAAATCCTCATCCGACCGAATCACCTCCAGTAAGATCGAGGCAATCTGGGTCAGGATCGGCACGTCGAAAAGGTCTTCCGTAATCCTCGGGTCAACGGCATGAAAGAACCCGGGCTCATTGAGCAGCACTTCCAGGATCTCCCGCTGGGCCACGGCGTACAGTCCCTGGCCCCAATCCACCGTCTCCAGCATGCCCGCACGCGGCGCTTCATCGCGTGTGGTTGCGGACAACCGCCGGAGACGCCGCTGCAACTCCACATGGATTTCTTTGGCGCCAAGTCCGATCACCTTGGTAAGTTTGTTGATAAAGACGCCGCTCTCCAGCGCAGGCAGACTCTTCGACGCCAGGCCAACAGCGATCGCCTGAAGGAACTCGTTCAGGGCCGCCTTCCGGCTGGCCAATGTATCGTCGGCGCTGAACGTCTCACTGAGCCGATCCCACTTGAACTGCAGGACATCCGCAGCCTGCTCGACCATACGATCGAACGGCTCCTTGCCGACCGCCAGAAGGAACTCACAAGGATCCTTACCCTGCGGAACGAACGCCAGTTTGATGTCCAGGTGCTGAGACAGACAGACCTCCAGTGCCCGATTGGCCGCTGCGATTCCGGCCGTATCGCTGTCGAAAACCAGCACCGCCTTCTCCGCGTATCGTCGCAGGATTCGGCCGTGCCCCGCCGTGAAGCTCGTTCCCAATGTGGCCACCACGTTCGTGCAGCCGAACTGATGCGCCATAATCACATCGGTATAGCCCTCAACGATAACCGCAGTGCCTGTCGCGACGATCTGATGGCGGGCCTGCTCCAGGCCGTAGAGCGTACTGCTCTTGTCGAACAACGGCGTCGTCGGCGAGTTGATATACTTGGCGCCCGTATCGTTCAGCGTCCGGCCGCCAAACGCGATCACCCGGCTCGTCACATCCGTGATGGGAAACATCAACCGGTTGACAAACTTGTCCTGATTCGCACCAGCGGCAAGCCCAGCCTGTCGCAGCAGCCCCGCCGGAACCTTCTTCAGTGCAGCCGCCCGGGTCAGGGCGTCGACGGCATTCGGCGCCACACCCACTCGCCATTTTTCGATGCTTTCCTGAGAAATCTTCCGCTCGGCCAAATACTCCCGGGCGTGCCTGCCCTTCTCCGGGTCATTCAGACACTGCTGGAAGAATCCCATCGCCCAAGCGTTGGCCCTCGCCAACAGATTCGGATCGACGCTTTCGGCTTTCTGCGATGACTGTGGCGCAGTACGCCGGACCGGTTTTAACTCGATGCCGGCGCGCTCGGCCAGCCTCTCCACCGCCTGTGGAAAGTTCAGACCCTCGCGCATCTGCACGAACTTGAGCACGTCACCGCCCGCACCGCACGCGAAACACTTATAAATCTGCTTGACCGGGTTCACGTAGAGACTGGGCTTGTGGTCCTCATGGAACGGGCACAAGCCAACCAATTCGCGTCCCTTCTTTTTCAGGCTGACGTGCTCGCTGACCACGTCAACGATGTCGTTCGCCTGCTGCACCCGGCTGATCGCAGCGTACTCGTATACCCCTGGCATAGGCTGCTATGTAAGTCCTTCCCTAAACGCCTTTTCCGGAAATCCTCCACCGTGTCGCGGCTCGAACAGAAATAAGTCTCCTACCCCGCGACATCAAAAGAAGCTTGGCTACTTAAATAGGAGCGAAAACGGCCAAAAGTCAAATCCAGGGGCTAAAACCCGCTTTTCTGCCTTGCAAACCGCATTTTCACGGCTTTGGACACTTAGCCACATGAGACACACGTCCGATATTTTTCGTCCCCATGACATTATCGGCCAAGCCGCCGATGAACTCGGTCGAAGCACTAAGAATTACCCTGGTCTCGTAGGGTTAGGCCAAAGAACTCGACGGCGGTCCGCGTCGTTGCGCCCGCGAACTCGTTCAAATCCAGTTGCTTGTGCTCGGCAAGAAATCTTGCCGTGTGGACCATCAGGGCCGGCTCGTTGGGCTTCTGCTTTCGCACCGGCTCCGGGGACATATAGGGACAATCGGTCTCGATCATCAGCCGATTCAGCGGAAC
>CBFDDG010000451.1:0-4256 GCA_965603505.1 uncultured Phycisphaerae bacterium
CCGATGCCCGCGATATTGAGCTTCCCGCTCGGCGGCACATGCCTCGGACCCCCCAGAACGTGACGGGGAACGATCGTAAATGCAGTCACGCCCGCCGCATGTCCCAAAAACTGACGCCTGTTCATCTGTCTCCTTCCCGCCACACAAGCCTTTTGACGTGTGCGACAATGCCGTTCGTGAAAGTGGGGCCTGCCCTCGTCGGAGGTAGACCCCATGGTCAATTCAACGATGCATCAGGACACAAGGTCGAAACCGGCACGGTAAAACTTGGTGATGTAGTTATCCGCCTCGGGACAATTCGGCGAGCGCATCTTCTCGGAATCCCATTCGACGCGCTTTTGCAGCCGCACCGCCAGATTGCCGACGAGCAACGCCTCGGTGAAGGGCCCGGCGTACCAGAAGCCGGACTTCGCGTCCTCGGGCCGGCCCGCCTTACAAGCCCGGATCCATTCTTCGTGATGGCCGGGCGACCGCGGCAGCGTCTTCGGCGGCTTGCCGTATTCTTTTCTCTTCGCCTCAGGAATAATCCTGGGCGTACCCGCATGACTGCCGCCGAGCAGCGAACCGTTCTCACCCACAAACAGGATCCCGTTGCTGCCGAGCCGCAATCCCTCGTCCAGATCCGCAGGTCTCGGAGGCAGCTTGGCGCCGTCGTACCAGGTCATCTTGACGGCAGGTCGGCTGCCCTTGGCCGGGAAGTAGTAATGGATGATATTCCATTTCGGGAACGTGTCGTCGTTGACCTCGCTGGTCTCGGCCTCGACGGCGATCGGAGCACCGAGGCCCAGGGCGAAGAACGCCGGGTCGGCATTGTGCACGGCCATGTCGCCCAGCGCGCCGCAGCCAAAGTCCCACCAGCCGCGCCACTTGAACGGAACATACGCGGAGTGATACGGCCTCCATTGGGCGGGGCCGAGCCAGAGGTCCCAATCGATGTGCTCCGGAATCGGCTCACTGCCCTTTGGAGCCGTTACGCCCTGGGGCCACCACGCCCGCTCGGGCGTGCCGGCGCGATCGCTCCAGACGTGCACCTCTTTGACCTGGCCGATGGCCCCAGCGTGGAGGTACTCCCAGTAGAGCCGCAGTCCATCGCCCGCGTGCCCCTGGTTGCCCATCTGCGTGACGACACCGGTCTCCTTGGCGACTTCGGCCATCCGCCGAGCTTCGAAGATCGTGTGCGCCATGGGCTTCTCGCAGTAGACGTGCTTGCCCATTTTCATGGCCATGATGGCCGCCGGCGCGTGAATGTGGTCGGGCGCGCCGATGACCACCGCATCGATATTCCTGTCCTCCTTTTCGAGCATCTCGCGGAAGTCACGATAGACCTTGCTTTTCGGATGCTTCTTGATCGTCCCGGCGGCCCGGTTCAGGTCCACGTCGCACAGAGCCACGATGTTCTGGCTCGCGACCGCTTTGATATCGCCGCCGCCGCGACCGCCGACACCGATGCCGGCGATGTTGAGCTTGTGATTGGCCGAATCCTGCCCGGCCGCACCCAGGACGCGCTTCGGTACAAACGTGAACGCCGCCAGGGCTGCTGCCGTGCCCACGAGCTCCCGCCGGGAGATGCCTGTGCTCTCGGATGCCCTTTTGACCTTCGGGTTTTTCATCGCTACCGACCTTTCCTCAAAACTGCCTACGATCACCCGATATCCCACCCGGCTCGGTAGGATCTCGTGATGTAACTATCCGCCTCGGGATAGTTGGGCGAGCGCATCGTCTTGGCGCCCCACTCCATCACGCTTGCGAACAATCAGTTCCCGGAGCCGCCGCATGTGACGGCCCGGGAACTGGTCGAGAATTTCATGCTTCGCGATTCACTTAGACCTTCATTTCCAGCGGTCCCCAACCATCGCGGGGCTCGCGCCAGGCCAGGTCGTTGATCTTCGGGTCGCTGGTGATTACGCCCGCTTCGTTCAGCTCAAGCTTCTTGCCCGCCCGGGCGCAGAGGTTGCCCAATTGGATGTTCGCGGTCATGGGACCGGCGTAGCCGAAGTTGGACTGGCTGAACTCCCGCGGCTTCTCGCCTCGGCAGGCCATGAAGAACTCCTTGTGATGTCCGGGAGAGCGTTCGAGCAGTTGCTCCGGGCGCCCGAACTCTTTGCGCCTCGCTTCGGGGATCAGCAGCGGAGTCTCCCAGTAATCACCGATCACTAACATTTTGCCCTTGGTGCCGATGATCAGATTCCCGGTTCTCGGCAATTTGCGCCCATCGACCTCGAGTTCCTCCGGCGTATCCGGCATGAGCGGTTGGCCGATTCCATCGTTGCCCTCGTACCAGAAGGTCTTGAACCCGGGTCGATCGTTCTTGGCGCGGTAGGTGCTCTTGACGATCATGCCAGCCGGCCACATATCCGTGACGGGGCCGGTCATGATGAACGGCTCGGCCGTGGCGGCGTAGCCCGGATCCATGATCGAGTAGATGCCGTCGGTGGTGTGGCAAGCCATATCGCCCAGGGCGCCGGAGCCGAAATCGACGAAGCCCCGCCATTTGAACGAATGGTAGACGTCTTTCTTGTAGGGGCGCATTGGGGCCGCTCCGATCCAGGCTTCCCAGTCCAGGGTGTCCGGGACCGGATCGGACCCTTCCGGACGGTCGCCGCCCTGAGGCCAGACGGGGCGATTCGTCCAGGTGTGGAACTCCTTGATCTCGCCGACCGCGCCGGCCTTGACGTATTCGTACGCACGCCGCCATCCGTGAAGGCCGTGGCCCTGGTTGCCCATCTGCGTGACGACCTTGGGATTCTTGGCGTAGGCGGCTGCCAGCAGTTGCGCCTCGCGAACCGACCACGTCAACGGCTTCTCGGTGTAGCAGTGAATGCCCATGGAAACGGCGGTCATCGACGGAGCGAAATGGGTGTGGTCCGGCGTCGCCACGAAGACCACATCAAGATCCTTGCCGTGCTTCTCGAAGACCTTCCGCCAGTCCGTGTACCCGGCCGCCTTATCCCAGCCTTCCTTGCCAAGGACGCCGCCCCATCGGGTCTTGTCGACCTCGGCGAAGGCGACGCACTGACAGCCTTCCCCATGGGCGGCGCCCGTATGGGCCCCACCGCGTCCGCCCGCGGCGATGAATCCCACCTGGAGCTTTTCGTTGAGTCCCTGACCCCGGATGAGGCTCGGGAAGCCAATCGTGCATGCGGCTCCAGCGGCAACGGTGCCTTTGATAAACTGACGACGTGTGATGTTCGACATGAGCTTGGTTCCTTTACTTCTGGTGAATGAAAAAATCGACCCACATCCTAACCCAAGAATGGATCAATGAGTCGGCAACCTGACGTTATGACACTCTGGCGATGCACCTTGACTCCGGCCTTACCCTCCTCTCGTACGACAATGTTCCTCTTCGTCATATCGTTTGCATTGAATGGGCCGATGCACACCCCGACCCCGAAAGGATCTTCCTATAAAGACCAACCCTCGCGATACCGTGGACGGACGAAACTGTTGGCCGTCTCGTCGTTGGTCATGCGCATGTTCTCGCCGTCCCATTCCAGGACCTTGTCCGGATTCAGAACGGCCAGGTTGCCCATGACGACGGTCTCGGTGAACGGCCCGGAGTAATCGAAATTGGAGCTGGCGGCCGGCCCGCCTTTGCACGCGTTGATCCAGTCCCTCTCGTGACCGCCCGGACCACGCTCGACCCGGCGAATGCTCTTTGCCGGTCTCTTGTAGGCCCGCATCTTGGTCTCGGGGAAAATGCGAGGATTCTCACTGTACGTTCCGCACATGAGCTTGCCTTTGTCCCCGACGAAGATCGTGCCACTTTCCGGGATATTCCGTCCGCGTTCGAGATCGTCCGGCCGTTCCGGCAGGATGCCGCCATCGTACCAGTGCAGCTTCACCGGCGGCATCCCCTCGCGGGCGGGGAACTGATAGTGTACCACCTCGGCCCTGGGGTACGTCTCCTTGTTGTCGAACCGCGTCCACATCTGCTGCACGTCGTAGGAGTGGCTGGCCTGGACGCTCACGGGGTACTTCAGCTTCAGCGACCAGAACGCCGCGTCCATCACGTGACATCCCATGTCGCCCAACGCACCGGCGCCGAAATCAATCCACGCACGCCAGTTGAACGGGAGGTACGCCGGATGGTACGGCCGCATCGGCGACGGACCCACCCAGAGGTCCCAGTCCAGGGTCTCCGGCACCGGGGGCGTATCCGTGGGCCGGCCGATCCCCTGCGGCCACACCGGACGATTCGTCCAGCAATGCACTTCGCGAACGTCACCGATCGCCCCGTCCTGGATCCATTCGCA
>CBFDDG010000452.1:0-4256 GCA_965603505.1 uncultured Phycisphaerae bacterium
ACGCCAAGCCAGCCCTGTTCAGAGGTCCGCCACGCCAGGGCCACGGCAAAGCGAAAATCACCCCAACCCTTCTGGCAATAGCCCGTCCAGGTATCGCCGCGGTGTTCGCTCGGCGGATCGTAGCGCAGCGTGGCCAAATCACCGGCGCTGATCTTGCCCGCCCCGGCTTCCTCCGTGACCTCGCCGGCGAACGGCGGTGCGAGCAATCGCACTTTGGTGGGCGTTCCGGATGGGACGTGAATGATGCCCAGCGGCTCGGTGGCGTGTACGAAAACGCGTGCGATGGTGTCGTCGGCGAAGCGCATCTCTGCGACGGCGCGTGCGATATCCAGCGACGCGCTCTCGAACGTGCAGTCGTTCTCGAATGTCATCTCGATGCGTCCCGCGGGGATCTTCGTCGGGCCCGGATTTCCGTAGGGCTTGTCATATAGCCGATGCAGGTCGTCGATCCGGCCCTCCGTGACCCACTGCCGCATCGTCTCGTACGAGTACTCCTTCGAATGGAATTCCGGCACGGGCCGCAAGTCCCACAGGTCCGTGCGGTCGAGCGAGATTCGCAGCGGCTTGCCGTCGCCCCAGACCAGCGCCCCGAGCAGGCCGTTGCCGAGTGGCATGGCCTCATCCCAAACAAGGGCCGGATCCGCGTAGTGAAGTCCATGTTCCGGCTGGCGCCCCGCAACGGCCAAACCGCCGCACAGCGCACAGCCAACCCACAGAACCAGCAGAGACAACGCCACCGGCTCTCGGCATACCTTCGGCTCAGACCACTTTTTCATCGCGTGGTTATGCATTCATGCAGCGACAACATTCGTGCGGACTATCCGGATACAGCGGTTCTTGCAGCGAGGCGCCGGACGCCACTCGCTCTTCTTCTCTGCGGAATAGAGACAGGCACGGCTCGGCCATCACCTGCAACCGCTTCGTCTCGGCCTCCGCGATCGGCTGGTAGGATCGTCCCGCTTCCACGGCCAGGTCAAGGAGGTCCAGGAAGGACGGGGGAATCCCGGCGACAACCCCCTTCAGGGATAGGGCAAACCGCATGGCCATGTTCACTTCCTCCTGCGTCTCCGTGCAGCGGTACCACCACTTGCGCTTTCTTTCCGCGCCTTGCGGCCAGGCGCCCTTGGACAGGGGCTTGATCGCCAGTACCCCCGCACCCTGCTCGGCGGCTAACTCAAGGACCGGCTTGCCGAATCCCCACTTGAAGAATTCCACGAAGTTGATCGGGAACATGACCGTGTCATACCGGAAGCCGTTCATCGCTTCGAGCGCGCCCGTCATCGTGTGCGCGGAAAAGCCGAGGTAGCGAACCTTGCCCTCTTTTCTGGCCTCAAGGAACGTCTCGATGGCGCCGCCGGGCCCGAGCGCCTGCTTAACCTCCTCCGGCCTGCGGATGTGGTGCATCTGGTACAGGTCGAAGTGATCGGTCTTGAGGCGCGTCAGCGAGCGTTCGAGCTCCTTGCGGGCCCCTTCCTTGTCGCGCATCTTCGTCTTGCACGCCAGGAAGATCTCCTTGCGGTCGATTTGCTCCAGCGCGACTCCCATCTTGATTTCACACTCACCGTCGCGGCCGTAGGCCGGGGCGACATCATAGTAGTTCACGCCGGACTCGAAGGCCTTTCGGACACCGGCGTTGCATTGCTCTTGCTCGTAGTGCATCAGGGCCAGCCCGGGGAACCCGACAACGGAGACCTTCTCCCCCGTCCGCCCGAGAACCCGCCGCGGCAACTCGACGCCGCGCTGACTCTCCTCCGTTTTCGTCTGCTCCCCTGCCCCGATCGCTCCACGCGTGAGAGCATAGCCGCCCGCCGCTCCCGCCATTTTGATAAACTGTCTTCTCTCCATGCATGGCCCCTTTGATTGCCTGTTCTTTCTTACGTCTGCGCGGGTCTGCACGCCCGCCTGCAACCGGGCGAACAGGCCACGAGCTTGCTGATAAGTCATCCGATATTGTAGCCTCGCGGACCGCGCATGGCAAACACTTTGATAGCCGGGTCTGATGACCAAGACGCCACTCAAAGGTGCCGCACCTTCTGTGCAGCGATTCGTCTGACGGTCTCATTCGACCGTGTCCCGGAAAGATCAGGCGGTTTCCACCTGAGGATGCACCCGTCAAGAATCCCCTCTGCCCGCCCCCTGCTTCGCCAGAAAACTCTTGACTGTGACCACCCTGCGGGAGAACCTCGTCAATATCGGAGTCGAGGTGATGGGACATTCATGGTGTAGATGGCGGAAGTAGCTGTGCCAAGGACGCTGTTTCGTGAAATCTTTTGGCCGAATCGGGCAGTTGAGAACCGGCCCGGAATTGGCGAGGGCGGGATCTTCCTCTCGAAGCAGAAACGCAGAACAATGACGACAGGAGGTGCATTGTGAGTCGGAACAGATCAGACGTGGCAAAGCTAAGGCAGGCGAAGGACGTGGATGCGTTGCTCCACTGTTTGGATTCACCCAATGATCTGCCACGGGCCGCACAGGCCGCTGAGGCGCTGGCCGACTTGGGCGAACGCCGGGCCGTCGCACCGCTGCTGAAAGCTCTGCAGTACGGGTTTGACTTCAGCAAGGGCAAAGTCGTCGAGTACGCCGCATCGGCACTCCCGAAAATTGGCCGGCCGGCTGTGCAACCACTGACTCAATTCCTCGAACGCAATCACAAGGACTCCATACGTTGCGCATGTGCAGCGTGTATTCTGGGACAGATCGCTACTCCGGATGCGGTCGAAGCACTTATCGGGCTCTTGGCGCACTCCGACTACCAAGTCAAGGCGGCCGCCGTATTGTGCCTCGGAGAAACGCAAGACACTAACGCCGTCCCCCACATTCTCACACTGGCAAAGGATAATAGCACTCATGCGAAAGTGAAAATGGCAATTGCGATGGCCCTCGGTAGACTGAAAGACGACCAAGCGGCGGATTGTTTGGCGGGGCTCGCGAAAGATTCCAATGCAGAAGTGCGAAGATATGCAGTCGAGGCAATGGCTGAGTGGCGCGATGGCGCTTTCACGGAACAGTTGGCTGACAGTTTGATTGACATCAATGGCCAGGTCCAGATGCAGGCAAAGTATGCGTTGACGCTCTTAGGCAAAACGGCCGTCCCTGGGCTAAGTGAGAAGCTCAGGCATGCGCAGCCTCCGTTACGTTTACAGGCTGCTGCTATGCTCGGCAAGATCGGTGGCGCCGATGCGATCCTGGTGCTTCTCGAAACAGCGGCTGAGAATACGGAGAAGCTCGGCAAGGCTGCCCGACGTAGGCTCATTGAAATGGGCGAGGCGGCTGTAGAGCCGCTTGCCAAACTCCTTGAGGACGAGCAGTGCTCGATTCGCGCCTTAGCTGTGGAAGTCCTATGTGATATCGGCACGGAGGGCGCACGCAATGCGGTGTCGCAGGCCGCTCAGAATGGGCCCGATTCCGTGCGGCAAGTGGCTGCCGACGCCATGAACAAGATGGCAGGAAGAACGCCCCCGGCTTCACTGAAATGGACCGAAGTGCAGTTGCCTCTCAAGCGCGGTCTCACGCCTCTGCCGATCCGCTTTCCGGAGAAATGCATCTTTTGTGGTGGACCAAAGGAAACCGAGAAGAAGTGCCGGGTCAAGGAGGACTTCGTCCTTGAAGTGCCTTACTGCCGACAGCATCGTCGAGCGGCACGTCTTGGCACAGTACTCATCTTTGCTATTCTATTTCTTTTTTGTTTGACACCTGTAATTGTGTTGACATTGAATTCGCTCGAAGACGGAATTGGGGCGATGGTGAAGTCGTTCCTTATTTCACTCCTTCCTGGAGTTTTCCTAGCGTGGGGTGTGAAGGTCTTGCTTTCGAGGCGCTGGAAGCTGCTCGCAGCTACACCATTCGGATGCATCTCGATGTTTGTGGCGGGGACTCTGGCCTTGGACATTGTGATCCTAAGGAGTTTCATGGTCTTGAAATTCTCGAATGCGCAGGTCGCTCGCGAATGCGAACAACTGAGCCTGAGAGCCTGGGAGCAGATCCCGCAGAAGATGGACGCATCTGAGGTCTTTCTTCCGTAAGAGGCTCCGTTTGCGAATTCGCCTTGTTGATCTCTGAATGCTGCCACAGACGTGGAGGGCGTGCTTGCCAGATACGGAGCCGACAGAACATCAAGTTGTACTTCTTCGGTAATTGCAGGCTACGATGGAGGTGCTATTGTATTAACTGCTCAGGGGCGCAAGGAACAATCTCGCTGCCCTTCTTCATGTCTGTGGTTCTTATGCAATCCGGCCACAGGCGGCGCAATCGAGTGA
>CBFDDG010000453.1:0-4251 GCA_965603505.1 uncultured Phycisphaerae bacterium
TCGCTGAGCGAAACCGGCTCAACGTAGATATCCGGCAGTCGGATCACCCCGGGCTGTTCAAGCTGCTCGCTTCGCAGCCAACGCGCGATCATCAGAGCAACCTTCTTTCCGGCCGCGATAGCGTCAACCACGGTGTTGGGGCCGGTAACCAGGTCTCCTCCGCCAAAGACACCCGGTCGGCTGGTCACCAGAGTCATGGAATCCGAGCGTAGCGTGCCGGTTGCTCCCATCTCCAGGGGTTGCGACGACACATCCACGAGGTTCGCGGGGTCTGGGTCCTCGCTGATGGCCACGATTACCGTGTCGAAAGGCAGGTCGGTTTCGGTACCGGGGATGGGTACCGGTCTGCGCCGTCCGTCGGCGGCCCGATCCGCCAAGCGGTTGCGAATAACCGTTACTCCGGTTACCGCTCCGCCGTCGCTGCGCAGGGCGACTGGACTGACCAGGATCTGCAAGTCGATTCCTTCTACCAGCGCCGCCTCGATTTCTTCCTCAAAAGCGGGCATTTCATCTCGGGTGCGGCGGTAAAGGATGGTGACGCTCTCGACCGCATCCTGCCGAACCGCGACACGGGCGGCATCGATGGCAGAGTTGCCGCCACCGATCACGGCGACGCGCCCACGGGCCAACTGTTCGCCACGCAGGTTGAACGCCTTCAGGAAGCGCATCGAAGGAATCACCCCCGCGCAGTCTTCCCCTTCCAGGCCGAGCCGACGGCTCTTGTGGGCCCCGGTAGCCAGGAAGACCGCCTTGAAGCCCTCTTCGAAGAGGCTGTCAACGGTGAAATCTCGGCCGAGCGCCGCGTTGCAGCGAAGTGAGACCCCATCGGCGAGAAGCGCGTCGATTTCCTTGCCCAACACTTCACGCGGCAGACGGAACGCGGGGATCCCACTGAACAGCATTCCACCGGGCCGGTCCTCCGCCTCGAAGACCGTTGGCTTATGACCGGCCAGAGAGAGGTAATGAGCGGCGGCCAGTCCGGCCGGGCCCGCACCGACGATGGCGACCTGCGCGCCGTTGCCGTCCGTGCTCGGTGCCGCCTTCGGCTGGTACACGGAGGGCTCCACGCGATCGGTGACGAATCGTTTCAGGGCGCGGATCGCGATCGCCTGCTTGCCGCCCGTAGCGCTGCGACAGTGACTCTCGCACGGGTGAGAGCAGACGCGCGCACAGACCGAGGGGAACGGATTGGCTTCCCGGATCGCCTGATACGCCTCTTCGTATCTGCCACGCGCTATATGGGCAACGTAACGCCACGCCTCGGTCCCCAGTGGACAGGCCGCCTGGCAGGGAGCCCCGACCAACTCTTTGCAGACGAAGGCCTTGCACTTCTTGTGCCGGACGTGCTCCTCGTACTCATCGCGGAAATAATGGAGCGTACTCAGGACGGGATTCGACGCCGTCTGCCCCAGGCCGCACATGGTCGTGTCTTTCACAACCTGCGCCAGCTCATCAAGAAGCTCCAAGTGTCCAGCCGTCCCCTTTCCCTTGGAGATGTCGTCGAGGATCTCGAACATCCGCTGGGTACCCTTGCGGCAGGTGAAACACTTGCCGCACGACTCGTCCTTGAGGAAGTTCATGAAATACCTGGCCACATCGACCATGCAGGTATTCTCGTCCATGACGATCATGCCGCCGGAGCCCATGATCGATCCCGCTTCGGCCAGGCTGTCGTAGTCGATGGGCAGATCAAACATCTTGGCGGGAATACATCCCCCGGACGGCCCGCCGGTCTGAACCGCCTTTATCTTTGCCTTCCCGACCGGCCCGCCACCCATGTCCGTGACGATCTGGTCGACGGTGATGCCCATGGGTACCTCGACCAGCCCGGTATTCTTGATCTTGCCCACCAGGCTGAAGATCTTGGTACCCGTGTTACCCTTGGTGCCGACCTGGGCAAACCGGCGGGCGCCGCCGGCGATGATGACCGGGACGTTGGCCCAGGTTTCGACGTTGTTGATGGCCGTCGGTTTGCCGTCGATACCTTTCTCGATCGGGAACGGCGGGCGTTGACGCGGCTCACCCATCTTGCCCTCGATGGAGCGAATCAGCGCCGTTTCTTCGCCGCAGACGAAAGCCCCGGCGCCCCTGACGAGCTTGACGTCAAACGAGAAGCCGGTTCCCAGAATGTTCTGGCCGAGCAGGCCGAGTTCGCGACACTGCCGCAGGGCGATGATCAGGTGCTTGATGGCCAGCGGATACTCGTTACGCACGTACACAACGCCATCATTCGCGCCGGTCGCGTACCCCCCAATCAACATGCCTTCGATGATGCTGTGGGGGTTGCCCTCTAGCACGCTGCGATCCATATACGCACCCGGGTCGCCCTCGTCCGCATTGCACACGAGGAACTTGCCCCGGCCATTTCGCTGCGCGGCCAGGAGCTCCCATTTCAATCCGGTGGGAAAGCCGGCGCCGCCGCGACCGCGCAGCCCCGACGCCTTGACCTCCTCGACAGCCCACTTGGGGTCGCCGTTGTCCAGCGTGCGCACGAGCGCCGCATAGCCGCCGTTCTCGGCGTAGTTGTAGATGCGGATCGGATCGACCTTCTCGTTGCGCGCCAGAATCGTCCGCACCTGTGCCTTGAAGAACGAGATGTCGCCCTGCTTCTCCACCGCCTTGCCGGTGACGGGGTCAACGAAGAGCAGCTCGTCGGCCACTCTGTCCTGGGCGACGGCCTCAACGATCCGGGCCATCTGCTTGATGCCCAGCTTGGGGTAGAAGGTTCCGCGCGGCTCGATGAGCACCGAGGGCTCGGCTTCGCAGAATCCGTGGCAGCCGGTGATGCGTAGATGGATCCTGTCCGTCAGGCCCCTATCCAGAAGCTCACGCTTAGCCACGCGAATCAAATCGTTCGCCCCGCTTGCCTGCCCACACGTGCCCGCCGGTATCACGATCGTGGGCACGCTCGGGTCCCGGTCGGCGATGAGACGGCCCTGCAACGCCTTGAAATCTTCGATGGATTTAAGTTTTTCCATGGACCGATCCTGCTGTTGATTCATCCGCTCGTGGACAACCCGAGCGGTTGGGGCTAGACAACGCTCAGAAGCCGCCGCCGTCTAGATCGAGCCTGTGCCCCTTGCAGCCGCGCCGCGAGCAGACCTGCACGATGCCACCCCCCCGGACGATCATGGAGACCATCGGCGCGCCGCAGTCCGGGCAGTCCGAGGTCCCCTTCAGGTCCGCGTGGCAGTGCGGACAGAAGGTATCCACCACCGTGTTCATGGGGATCTCGTACTCGGATTCAAGCGTGTAGCTGCCGTACAGTGAGGACAACCTGAGCCAGCCGTGCTTCCGGTTGAAGGACACCGTTACGCGAATCGACGGGCAGCCGTCGATCAGGTGCTCCGGCTCCATCAAGCTGTGGTTGCAGCGCGAACAAGTGACCGTAACCGGGAAGATGCGCCGGTCGCCCTTGACCTCGACCTTGTCGAGGCCGGCGCGCGTCCTCTTGACAATCTGGTTCACCTTAGCCTTGCCGACGTTGGAGAAGTAGTGACCGTCTACAACGACGATCGGCCCGAGCGCACAGGCGCCCAGGCAGTTCACCGTCTCCAGCGTGAACTCCTTGTCCGCAGTCGTCTCGCCCGCCCTGATTTGCAGTTGCCGCTGGAACTCCTCACCAACAGTCGGCGCCCCGCGGACGTGACAGGCCGTACCCGTGCAGACCGAGCAGAGGTGCTTGCCGCGGGGCTTCAGGCTGAATGACCTGTAGAAGGTAGCCACCCCGTAGACGTCAACCAGAGACCGCCCGGTCTTGTCGGCCACCAGCTTGAGCGCCTCGGGCGGCAGATAGTTGTGCTTCGCCTGGATGTCCTCGAGAACCGAGATGAGCCCGCCCCGATCGGTGCCGTGCTTCTCGAGAATGCTCAGGATTTCATCCGTTTCCATCTCTTGTTCCTGCACTAAGGATACCTTGTGTTTTTGTCGCATCGCACTCGTTGCCGGGCGTCGGGCGGATTACTCATAGTTCTCGCAGTGCCAGACGCCCCCCTCCGGCTTCGGATGCGTGCAGGTCTGACGATGCTCGCAGTTCACGCAAAGCCCCGAATACTCGGAGACCTCCTCTTCGGGCGCACGGCGCGCCATCGACGGCTCGGCCGACGGCACCACCCTCTCGCGGCTGGTCCACTCGACGGGGGGCGCAGAGCCGTCAAACAGCTCACAGAACAGCGCCGGTCCCCTTCTGGCCCGGTGGAAGCAGGTTGGAGCGTTATTGCACGTCGAGCAAAGACCAAGGTTGCCTCCGAT